>NZ_JBHUIW010000028.1:0-73042 GCF_042682915.1 Rhodoplanes azumiensis
GAATCAGACCTTCCGCTACCCCGAAACCGCCGTTAACCCGAGTTCGGTGCCCTGGATCCGGCGCTCCGGACATTGATTTCGCCGGACGTCTGACGTCTAGTCGGCGCCTGGTTCGGAGGCCGCATGACCCAACGTTCCGATGTCGCCGCCGGCGCCCCCTCGGGCGATCGTGATGCGACGGCCGACGCCGCGCCCCCCACGGCGGCGCCGGCGCCGCCATCCACCCCCCCGAGCGCCGACGAGATCCGCCGCATCGGCCTGTCGAGCGCGCTGCGCGAGGTGACGGCGCCGCTCCACCGCCAGGCCGAGAAGGCCGGGGCGATCAGCGACATCGTGCGCGGCCGGTCGAGCCGGGCCGCCTACGCGCTGCTGCTGCGCAACCTGCACGCCGTCTACGAAGCGATCGAGCGCGGTCTCGATCGCCATCGCGACTCGCCCGCGGTCCGCCATATCGTGCGTGACGAGGTTTTCCGCGCCGGCGCGATCGCGCTCGACCTCGAGAATCTCTGCGGCGGCACCGCGGCGGCCGCCGCCGTGCCGCTGCTGCCGGAAGGCCGTGCCTATGCCGCGGCGGTGGCGGAGGCGGCCGCCGGCGACGGCGTCGGCCTGATCGGGCACGCCTACACGCGTTATCTCGGCGATCTCAGCGGTGGCCAGACGGTGAGCCAGGTGCTGGCTCGCACGCTCGGCCTCGATGCGGGGATGCGCAACATCTACCGGTTCGCCGGCATCGGCGATCTCGACGCCTACAAGAACGGCTACCGGGCGGCGATCGACCGCGCCGCGTTCGAGACCGAGCGGCCCGACACGATCCTCGCCGAGGCGATGCGGGCGTTCCGCCTCAACATCGCGCTGTTCTGGGCCGTGCAGGCGGCCGCCGACGGCACCGCGACGCGCGCCGGCGCGCCGGTCCCGGTCGCGTAGGCGGTTGTTTCGAGCGAACGGCTGCGGTCGACAGGGGCTCCGCCTGTGCGCAGAAAGACGGAGGAGCGCCGTCGGACACGTCCCGTCGGCGTCTCGGCGGCCGTGCCGCGCGCCCCAGGCCGGGCCGCCGGGGACGTCCGGATCAGTTCGGCCGGCGCGGTCCGCGGCCGGGCGCCGGGCCGGGGCTGTCGCCGGGGCCGCCGGACCCGCGCCGAGGCTCCACCGAACCCCCGCCGACGGCTCTCGGCGCCGGCGCGGCGTCCACCTCCTCGGCGCGTGCCGCGTGGGCGGCGAGATGCGCCAGCACCTCGGCGGTGCGATAGACCGAGGCCTGCACGCTGCCGAGCATCTCGGCCATCCGGGTGGTGTCGAGCCCGTCGGTGATCTCCAGCGCGGCGAGCTGCGCGTTCTCGACCACGGGCGACAGCAGGGTGCGGTAGATGTGGTCGGCCTTGGGCTCGAGCCGCGCCGAGAACAGCGCATTGCGGTCGACCACGTTCTCCTGGAAGCGGCTGCGGGCGCTCTCGGCCGCCTTGCGCTCGGACAGGTCCATGAACAGGAGGACGAAGCCCAGCACCTTGCCGGGCGACGAGAACACCGGGTCGGCCCGCACCAGGAGCTGGCGGGGATCGTCCTGGCCGGCGGCGAGCTGCACCTCGCCCCGCCAGGTGCGATGGTCGCGGGCGAGATCGACCATGCGCCGGCGCACCTCGGCCGCGTCGACGAACAGCGGCACGAGGTCGTCGATGGTGGCGAGCTCGCCGTGCGAGAGGGGCAACAGCCGGTTGAAGGCGGCGTTGCACAAGAGGATGTGGCCGCTCGCGTCGGCGATCACGGCCGGCTGGTCGGAGACCCGCACCTGGCTGCGCACCGTGTCGAGCTGATGCTGGGCGATCAGGAAGCTGACGGCGCGGAACTGCAGCACCACGTCGGTGACCGTGTCGCTGATCAGCCGCGCCGCGGTGAGGTCGGCCGACGTCCAAGCGTCGCTCGTGCCCTCGACGAGCTGATGCCACTTGGCGAAGGAGCGCCGCGGGGAGAGATCCTTCGGCGTGGCGCCGACCTCGACCGGCTTCAACGGATCGCCGCCCCAGGTGACGGTGCGGACCCGCTCGGGTCGGAACCAGATCAGATACTCGCTCGGCGACGGCGACACCGGGGTCGCGAGAATCCCGCTCGCCACCGCCGCGAGGCGGGCGAAGTCCGGCTTCTCGGCGCCGAGCGCCGAGGTGGCATAGAGCGGCAGCCGCGGCCGGCTGTCGAGCCAGGCTCCGATGGCGCGCAGATCCGGCGTCCCCGGCACCTCGCCGGTGGTGAGGATCTGGCCGTCGTAGAGCAGCGCCGCGCCGGTGGCGTTCACCGGGGTCAGCAGCGCCTGAGACTGGTCGAACAGCGCCATCCGCCAGTCGCCCTCGCGGGCGATCGCCTCGATCATGCGCTGCTCGAGCCGGCGGACCGACAGCTCGGCCTGCGCCTGCACGAAGCTCTCCAGCGCCGCGACCCGGGTGGCGACCGCCTCGGCGAGGAGCTCGCACACGGCCCGCACCTCGAACGAGACGCTGCGTGGGACGTAGTGGTGGCAGGCGACGAGCCCCCACAGCTTGCCGCCGACCATCAGCGACGCGACGAGGGTCGCGCCGACCCCCATGTTCTTCAGGTACTGGATGTGGATCGGCGACATGCTGCGCAGCCCGCACAACGACATGTCGAGATCGGCTCCCGAGATCGGCGACAGCCGCGGCTCCAGCGGCACCGGGGTGTAGGCGACGTCGACCAGCACGCGCACGCGGTTGCGCTCGTAGAGTCGTCGGGCGATCTGCGGAATGTCGGACGCCGGGTAGCGGTTGCCGAGATAGGACTCGAGCTCCGGCTCGCGCTGCTCGGAGAACACCTGGCCGTGGCCGAGCTCGTCGAACCGGTAGATCATCACCCGGTCGTAACCGGTGATCGCCTTGTAGATGCGGGCCGCCTCGTCGCACAGGGTGCGCAGCGAGGGCGAGCCGAGAATGCCCTGCAGCGCCTTCTCGATCTGCGACGCCAGCGGCATCGCAGCGCCGGCGCGCTCGAGCTCGATCACCAGCCCTTCGCCGGGCGGCCGGTGGATCAGCACGTCCCAGGAGGCGCCGCCGAAGCGGCAGCGGATCGCGTGTGGGATGGTGTCCAGCGGCTCGGCGAGATGCGGGGCGATCGCCTCGGCGAGCGTCGGTGCCAGGTCGGCCACCCGGCGGCCCAGCACCGGGCCGGGCACGCCGAGAAACGTCGCCGCATTGGCGCTGGCCATGACGACCACGCCGTCGCTCTCGCGCATCATGATGAGCGCGCCGTGCGGCTGGATCGACTGCGCGAGATGGATCTGCTCCAGCTCGCAGTTCGACAGGTCGGCCTGTCCGAACGGCGGGATCGCGAGTGGCTCGCCCAAGTCTCGTTGCTCCGGTGTCGTGCTCGTGCCGTCGTTACGGGTGGGGTCGGTTCGGGGTCGTCGGGCCGGGGCCGGTCCGGACGCATCGTCGCAGGCGTCGGTGCATCGGTGCGGGCGCCCCCGTTCGGCCAGCCGAAGCGGGCCATGTCGCTGCCGGCCATGTCGCCGCCGGACGTGTCGCCGCCGGACGTGTCGCTGCCAGTCGTGTCGCCGCCGGTCGTGCCACGCCCGGTCGGACGCCGATCCGTCGGACCGTCGTCGCCGCGATCCGCCGGCGTGCGGTTCGCAGGACGGGCATCCTTCGGCTTCGAGATCGACAATCTAACCGAAACAGGACGCGCCTCGTCCAGCTTTTGCGGCGGATAAGGATAAAATCGAAGTCGGTGGTATTATTCAGCTCTTGGCCCCGCCGGCCGGCGGGTCGTCGCCGAGATCGTAACGATTGAGCTTGGCGTACAGGCTCTGCCGGGACAAGCCCAGGAGTTCGGCCGCGGCGGTTCGGTTGCCGCCGGCGAGGTCGAGGGCGGCCCGGACATAGTGCCGCTCCACCACGTTGATGGTGTCGCGCACCAGCTTGCGCAGCGAGGTCTTGCCGATCTGCTCGGTCAGCGGGCCGAGCGCCGAGATCAGCCGGTTGGCGTCCTCGGCCGGCGGCAGCCGCCGTGCCACGTCGCGCAGCACGACGCCGATATGCGGGTTGGAGGGATCGCCCGTGCCGGCCGCCGAGATCTCGACCTCGGTCGAGGCGCCGAGCTCACCGTGGATGGTGGTCGAGAACAGGCGGACGAAGCGCTGCCGGTGAACGTTGGCGAGCAGCACCGTGAGGTCGGCGCCGGGGCGCCACAGCCAGCGGCCGAGCCGCTCGCCCACCACCAGGCCCTTCGCCCCGACCTCGACGAGATCGAGGAACGCCTGGTTGGCGCGGCGGATGACGCCTTCCTGGTTGATCACCACGAAGCCGTCCGGCATGCGCTCGATCAGATCCTCCACCGACAGGCGGTCGGCCTGGGCCGGCATCGAAAGCGGTGCGCCGACCGGGGAGAGCTGGATCAGGAAGATCGGCCCCGGATCCGAGGTCATCAGCGAGGCGCGGACCAGGCACGCCTTCCGGGTCTGGCCGAAATGCATGACGATGCCGGGCGCCTTGCCCTGCTCGCGCACCCGCAGCAGCATCGCCTGCAGGAGGTCGCGCTCGTCCGGCAGGACATCGGCCAGGAAGTCGCGGCCGGCGACGCTGTCGGGGCGCGGCCCGACGGCGCCGAGCGCCTGCACGGCGGCCGGGTTCGCCTCGATGATGCGGAGATTGGAGGCGCGCAGCAGCAGCACGGCCTCGGTCGAGGTGTGGAACAGCAGTCGGTAGCGGGTCTCGACGTCGCGCAGCTTCCAGTAGTCGCGCTCCATCGTCTGCTGGGCGGCGATCAGCCGCGACTGCAACTCCGCCACCGCCTGCAGGTTCTTGCCGATGGCGAGCAGGCCAGGCCGGCCGCCGAGCAGCACGGTGGTGTACTCGATCGGCAGCTCGCGGCCACTGGGGAATCGTTGGGTGACTTGACGGAACGCCGAGACGCCGGTCTTGAGGGCGTCCTCGACCATGCGGCGAACCTTCTCGCCGCCGACCTCGGTGACGGTGTCCACCCAGGGACGACCGAGCCAGGCTTCGACGCCTTTTTCGGAGATCGCGTCGGAGAGCGTGACCTCCCGGATCACCCCGTCCATGTCGAGCAACAGGGTGACGTCCGGCTGCGAGATGTTCAGACTGGTCATGGTCGCTCGATACCGAAACCGTTAAAGAGGCGACCGCGCGCTGCCCTCGTTGATCAAGTTCACATGACCACGACAGATGGTCTCAGCGGGAGCCCGGCGGCACAGGGGTTCGCTCACCCGGGGCGAATCAGTATGGCTCGAATTCCCATTCCTTGCTTGTCAATTGGACAGCTGACGCGGCGTCCGTCAATTGAGCTATTGCGGATCGCGGCGTAATTCAAGCGTCAACACGCAAAGTGTCAGGGAATTTTGACCGGGTATGCAACTACGGCGCAGTTCCGACGAAGTTGCGTCCGGTCGGTTGTCGAGGCGCGACCGGATTCGGTCGTCACGACGACTTGACGGTACCCGATGTCGAGCGGGTCAATATATCCGCGATATGGGCCATCAACGCAGCCACGAGGCAGGCTGCGATCCAGATCCAGTCGGCACCGACCAGCGCGGCTCGCACCGCGACGAGCAGGAAGGCACCGGCCGCGAGATTGGGCAGCAGTCGCGACAATGGCGGCAGGCGCCCGGTGATGCGGTGCAGGACGGCGAGGGCGACGGCCTCGACCACGACCAGCGCCAGGATCAGGTCGATCATCCGGCCGCTGGCGAAGAGCTCGGCCATCGCGGGGCCGGTCAGCCGAACGGGCCGTTGAGCTGCACCACGGTCCAGGTCAGGTACGAGGCGATCGTCACCCAGACCAGGTACGGCAGGAAGAGCAGGCTGGCGAGCTTGGAGTCCGTCAGCGGCGCGACCACCATCAGGGCCACGGCGAGCCACAGGGCGCCGACCTCGATCAGCGCCCAGTCGGGCCGCTGCTGATTGAAGAACAGGAAGCTCCACAGCATGTTCAGGCCGCCGACCAGCACGAACAGCGCGACCACCACGCCGCGCCGCCGCGGGCAGGCGACGTCGCGCCAGGCGAACGCCATGCCGATCACCGAGAGCGTGAACACCGTCGTCCAGACGATCGGGAAGGCGTAGTCGGGCGGCTGCCAGGACGGCTTCTTCAGCGCCTGATACCAGTCGCCGAGCTGGGTGAGCTCGCCGCCGACGATGGCGATCCCCGTCGTGAACAGGGTGGCGAGCACGAGAGGCCACCAGAAGCCGCGCGCGCGCGGCTCCTGCGGCAGGTCGACGCGAAGCGTCAGGGGCGAGCGAGACCGCACAGCGTGGCGACGTCCTTGAAGAAGATCCGCACGTGAGCCGCGGGCTTGGCCCGGACCAGCTCCTTGTTCATGTAGGCTTGCCAGGTGAGCCGCTGCACGTCCGGGTCGCGACACATCCCGACGAAACGCTCGCGCGTCCAGTCGCTGCGATACCAGAAGCGCTGCATCATTCCAAGGATGAAGAACACCCGGCCGTGCGCCTTCATGAAGCGCTTGCGGGCGAGCGCGAGGGCGCGCGCGTCGCCGGTCGCCAGCGCCTCGTCGACCGCCTCGGCGGCCAGCCGGCCGCCGGCGAGCGCGTAGTAGATGCCCTCGCCCGAGGCCGGCGCCACCACGCCGGCGGCGTCGCCGGCGAGCAGCACGTCGCGGCCGTTGTCCCAGCGTTTGAGCGGATGCAGTGGGATCGGCGCGCCCTCGTGGCGCAGCGTCTCGCAGGCGTCGAGCCCGGTGGCGCGGCGCAGCTGCGCCACCGCCTCGCGCAGCGCGAAGCCCTTCTTCATCGAGCCGGTGCCGATGCTTGTCGTGTCGCCGTGCGGAAAAATCCAGGCGTAGAAGTCGGGCGACAGCGGGCCCTGATAGTAGACGTCGCAGCGCGCCGGGTCGAAGTCGCCGACTCCGGCCTCCGGCGACCGGACGATCTCGTGATAGGCGAACACCATCGGCACCTTGTCGGCGCCCGGCACGGCTTGGCGGCCGACCTGGGAGACGGCGCCGTCGGCGCCGATCACGGTGCGGGCGCGCACGCTCCGCGGCGTGCCGCTCTCCTTGTCGCGGTAGTGGAGGATCGAGAGGCCGTCGGCGCCGCGCTCGATCCTCTCGAACGTGCCGGTGCGCCGGACGGCGCCGGCCTTGGCGGCGCGCTCGCGCAGCCACTCGTCGAACGGGCCGCGGTCGACCATGCCGACGAAGCCGCCGTCGATCGGCATGTCGACCTGGCGGGCCGAGGGCGCCACCATGCGGGCGCCCGTGATCTTGGCGCAGAGCATGTGGTCGGGGATGTCGAAGTCGCGGATGGCGCGCGGCGGGATGGCGCCGCCGCACGGCTTGATGCGACCGGCCTTGTCGAGCAGCAGCACAGCGCGGCCGCGGCGGGCGAGATCGGTGGCGGCGGTCGCCCCGGCGGGGCCGCCGCCGACGACGACGGTGTCGTAGGTCTCCAGTGCGGGCATGGTCATGTCACCTCCCTGCCTTCGCGGGCGCGTAGAGCGGGTCGTCCGCGTCGGTCTCGCCCTCGGTCAAAGCGATGGTGCGCTCGGAGACGCGGCCCGGATGCACCCGGGCGGCCAGCACGGCCGACACCAGGAACAGCGCGGCCTCGAGCGCGAAGACGGTGGCGTAGGCTGCGACGGGCGAGCCGAGCAGGGCGCGGGCGACGTCGCTCGCCAGCGTCCCGACGAAGCCGCCGACCCCGAACGAGATCGCCTGGGCGGCGCCCCACAGGCCCATGCGCACGCCCTCGCGGTGCTCGCGGCCTTGGCTCGCCAGCCCCATCATCGAGCCGATGGCGGCGACCGCGTAGGCGCCGTTGGTGACGCCGAGCATGAACACGCAGGCGCGCAGCGGCCAGCCGGGGCCGACGAAGGCGCCGAGCGCGAGGCTCGCGAGCGCCACGGCCGAGGCGATGCAGCCGCCGATGCACCACGCCCGCATCGAGGCGAGCGCCCGACCGAAGCGGCCCGTGCCGGCGATGCCGACCGTCACCATGCCGATCAGCACGCCCGAGTGCTGGACGCCGGAGAGCTTGGTCGAATCGCCCGGCGTGAAGCCGAACACGGTGCCGGCGAACGGCTCCAGGATCAGATCCTGGGCGCTGTAGGCGAGCATCGAGATCAGCACGAAGACGGCGAAGCGGCGCGCCTCGGGCTCGGCCCAGACCTGGGCCAGCGCCTCGCGGAACGGCACCTTTCGGGTGTCCTCGCCGCGGCCCGCGGCCGCGGGCGTGGTCGCGGCGCGAGGATCGCCCTCGACGCCCCAGACGGCCAGCACCGAGACGACGACGGCGATCGCCGACACGCTGGTCGCGACCGTGACGAGGCGGGCCGGCGAGAACGGATCGAGCAGATGGCCGGCGCCGCCCGCCGTGACGATGAAGCCGACGATCATCATCACCCAGACGATGGTGGCGGCGGCGGCGCGGCGGTCCGGATCGACGCGCTTGGCGAGCAGAACGAGGAGCGAGGTGCCGGCCGCGCCGACCCCGATGCCGATGCCGACGAAGGCGAGCGCCGCGATCGCGACGCCGAGCGCCACGCTGGTGCCGAGCATCGCCGTGCCCATCGCGGCGGCGGCGCCCGACAGCGCGAGCGTCGCCATGCCGCCGAGGATCCACGGCGTGGCGCGGCCGCCCGAGTCGGAGCCGTGGCCCCAGCGCGGCCGCAGCACCTGCACGGCGTAATGGATGGCGACGAGCGCGCCGGGCAGCATCGCCGGCAGGGCGAACTCGACCACCATCACGCGGTTGAGCGTCGAGGTGGTCAGCACCACGATCGCGCCGAGCGCCGTCTGCACGAGGCCGAGCCGGACGATCCCGACGATACCGAGCGGTGTCGCGCCCGCTGCGAGGTGCGCGGTCGGGCTCATGCCGGGACTCCGAGGCTCGCGAGCGCGACGGCGCTCGTCATCATGCCGGCGACGTAGAGCGTGACGCCGAGGCCGCTGAACCACGTCGCCTTGGCGATCGGCGCGCGCAGGAAGCGCACCGCGAGCCCGCCCTGCGCGACGAGCAGCGCGGCGACGATCGCGGCCTGGATCGGCTTGCCCCAGCCGACCAGCAGGGCGATGACGATCACCTGCGGCACCGCCATGACGATGCAGGCGAGGCGGGCGGCGGCGTCGACGCCGAGCTGCACGGGCAGCGAGCGCACGCCGGTGCGGATGTCGCCCTCGATCGACTTGAAGTCGTTGAGCGTCATGATTCCGTGCGCGCCGACGCTGTACAGGACGGCGAGCGTCACGATTCGCCAGTCGGGCAGGCCGCCGATCATCACGGCGGCGCCCGTGAACCACGCGAAGCCTTCGTAGGTGATGGCGCAGGCGGCGTTGCCCCACCAGCCGTTCTGCTTCAGCCGAACCGGCGGCGCGCTGTAGAGCCAGGCCAGCACCAGGCCGACCGCGGCGGCGCCCAGCACCCAGGCGCCGAGCTGGCTCGCCAGCGCCAGCGACATCCCGGTCCAGAGAATCGCGAGATAGAGGCCCCAGCGGCCCGGGATGCGGCCGGACGGGATCGGCCGGTGCGGTTCGTTGATGGCGTCGACATGGCGATCGAACCAGTCGTTGACGACCTGGCTCGTCGCCACCAGCAGCGGCCCGCACAGCACGATGCCGGCCACCACCACGGGCCAGCGCGGCCCGAGCGGCAGCCCGGACGAGACGACGCCGCAGGCGAACGCCCACATGGGCGGGAACCAGGTGATCGGCTTCAGCAGCTCGAGCACGGCGGACGGGGCCGGCACCTGCATGGTCGTCGTCACGCTCATCCCGGGGCGCTCACTCTTCACTCTTCGGTTTCACCGTGGTCGCCGGCGTCGGCGAGGCCGTAGCGGCGCAGCTTCACGTAGAGGCTCTGGCGCGACAGGCCGAGCATCTCGGCCGCCGAGGCGCGGTTGTTGCCGGTCAGCTCGAGCGCCGCCTCGATGCACAGGCGCTCGACCACGTCGGTCGCCTCGCGCACCAGCTCCTTGAGCGACACCCGCCCGACCAGCTCGGTGAGCTGATCGACCGAGCGCGGCATCTCGCGGCCGGCGCGCGCGTCGGTCGGCAGGCGGCGGCCGACATTGCGGACCGTGAAGCCGTAGAAGGGCTCCGCCCCGTTGGCGACGGCGGCGGCCGAGATCTCGACCTCGGCCTGGGCGCCGAGCTCGCCGCGCAGCGTCGTCGCGAACAGCCGCACCGAGCCGATCTGGCGCAGATTGGCGACCAGCACGTTGAGGTCGACGCCGGAGCGGCCGAGCCAGCGCTCGAGCGACTCGCCGCGCGCCTGCTCCTCGCTGGCGAGCTGGGCGAGGTCCAGGAAGGCCGGGTTGGCCGCGAGCAGACGGCCGTCGCGGTCGGTGACGACGATGCCGTCCGGGGCGTGCTCGAAGAAGCGCAGCAGCTTCGCCCGGCTCTCGGTGCCGGCACCGGCGCCGTCGCGCTCCGGCAGCGACAGGCGGACCAGGAACAGCGAGGCGTTCTCCTGTCGGAACAGCGAGGCGGAGACGAACACGGTGCGGCCGGAGTCGACCAGGCGGGCGCGCGTCGAGTCGGAGCGGCCGGCCGAGCGGACGCCGGCGAGCAGTGCCTGGATGGCCGGCACGGTGTCGGGCTCGAATGCCTCGAGGAACGGGCGGCCGATGATGCGGCGGCCGAGATCCCCGAAGGTCTGGGCGGCGGCCGGATTCGCCTCGACCACCCGCTGCGACGAGGTGTCGACGATCAGCACCGGCTCGGGCGACATCTGGAACAGGAGCCGGTAGCGGGTCTCGGCGTGGCGCAAGCGCGTGTAGTCGCGCTCCATCGATTGCTGCGCCTCGACGAGCCGTTGCTGCAGCTCGGCGACCGGGCGCAGGTCGCGGCCGACCGCGACCAGCGGGCCGGACGCCAGCCGGATCGCCGAATAGAGAATCGGCACGTCCATGCCGCGGGTGGAGGGATGATTGACCTGGCGGCGCGGGGTCGCCTTGTCGCCTGCCTCGCGCAGCAGCGCCTCGACCTTGGGACGACTCTCCGTCGTCACCGTGTCGGCGAAGGTCTGGCCGAGCAGCGGGCCGTGACCCTCGAGGGCGGACCGCAGCTCCGGGCTCTGGCAGGCCATGTCGCGGATGATGCCGTTGTCGCCGACCACCAGCGCAACGTCCGCCGCGGCCGCGACGAGGGTCGCCGCCGCCTTCACGTCCAGCTCGCCCAACGACTCTATCGGCGCTCTGAAGCCGTTCACGTGCGACCAAGTCCTTTTTCGAGCCGTCACCGGCCCGCCATCGTCCTGGTCGGCGCGTGGCGTCGATCACGGACGATGGGCGAGCGCGGCGACGAGATTCTGGGCCTGAATGGGGGCCTGGCGAGCGTCGACCGCGACCGCGTCGGCCCCGACCCGGGCGACATAGTCCGGGTGATCGACGAAGACGCGACCGCCGACCAACACGCCGACCGAGCGGTTGCAGGACTCGCGGCGAACCGTCTGGATGCAGGCGGCGAGCGCCTCCAGACGGGACTCGCAGCTCAACGAGAAGCCCACCACGGCGAACCATTCGTTGCGGACCATGGCGGCGAGGTCGGCGCGGGCCGGAACCGGCGCGTCCCAGACGAGCCAGCCGGCGCGGCGGAAGAACTCCGCCACCATGGCGATGCCGAAGGTGTGCTGCTCGCCGGGCGCCGGGACGAGGAGCACCGGCAGGCCTTCCTGCAGGTGCTCGACCTCGCTGTGGAACGAGGCGCTGAACTCGCGCAGCACGCGATGGAGCCGCCACAGGCCGAGCGTGACCTGGGTGAAGTCGCAGGTGTCGTCGGTCCACATCTCGCCGAGACGCCGGGCGGTCGGCGCCAGCACGTCGAGATAGACGCGCTCGACCGGCATGCCGCGCGCCAGCACGGCCTCGACGAAGCCGAGCGCGCCGGCGTCGTCGCCGGCCAGCACCCGGTCGGTCAGCTCGGCGACCTCGTCCGCGTCCAGTGCGGTGCCCGGCATCGGCAGCTCGTCACAGGTGCAGGCGTGGGCGAGCACGAGCTTCGGGACGATGTGGTGCTCGACGGCGCGGTTGACCGGTGTCGCCACCGCGGAGGAGGACCACGGCGGCTCGCTGCGGTGCGCCTCGCTGCGGTGTGCCTCGCTGCGGTGAACGTCGCCCACGGCGATCCGTTCGGCGGCGCGGCCGTCGCCAGGATAGCCGCTCGTTCTGACCCACCAATCCCTCGCCGCCACCTGGGGTCTCGCTTCGGCCATAGCTACGCCTCTCAACCAGTTAAAGCCCGCGGGGATGAACAGTCAAGTTTAGTTTACGTACAGAATTGTTGACACCACCAGGGAAGCATCTTAGGCTGCCTTCACGATGGCACGCGCAAGGAGCGGCGCGATGCAAAAGGGTGACTCAGAGGGGGTGGTCTCGTCTGCATGTTGCGCAACGCAAGATGCGGCAGGCCGCGGCGCTGCGGGAGATTCATCGCACCATCCGGCGTCCCGCCCGTCAAGGGCGGTTGACAGTCCGTGTCATTACCGATTGTCGGACAACTCGGGTTCTGATCGGATGCAGGTTTCCTCCGATGCAGCGCCGGCGGCGGTGTCCGTCGGGCTTTACACGCCCGAGGAGCGCGTCCGCCGCGACGCCTCGCCGTGGACGCTGGTGCAGGGCATCCTCGCCCCGCTGCAATTCCTCGTCTTCCTGGTCAGCCTCGGGCTGGTGCTGCGCTTTCTCGCCACCGGCGAGGGCTATGTCGCAGCCACGGCCTCGGTCGTGATCAAGACGATCGTGCTCTACGTCATCATGGTCACGGGCTCGATCTGGGAGAAGGTGGTCTTCGGCAAGTATCTGTTCGCGCGCCCCTTCTTCTGGGAGGACGTGTTCAGCATGCTGGTGCTGGCGCTGCACACCGCCTATCTGGTCGCCGTCGCGGTCGGGGCCGACGTGGCCACCCAGATGACGCTGGCGCTCGCCGCCTACGCCTCCTACGTCGTCAACGCGACCCAGTTCGTCCTCAAGCTGCGGGCCGCCCGCAAGCAGCAGGAGGCGATGGACGCCGCCGCCCTCGCCGGAGCGGCGCAATGAACGCCATCGTTCCGCCCGTCGCTTCGCCGTCCGCCGAGCTCGGCTGCACCGATGCCCCGGTGCTCTACGAGCGCGGCCAGCGCGAGGTGTTCTGCGGGCTCACCGGCATCGTCTGGCTGCACCGCAAGATCCAGGACGCGTTCTTCCTGGTGGTCGGCTCGCGCACCTGCGCGCATCTCCTACAGTCGGCCGCCGGCGTGATGATCTTCGCCGAGCCGCGCTTCGCCACCGCCGTGATCGAGGAGCGCGACCTCGCCGGGCTCGCCGACGCCAATGCCGAGCTCGACCGGGTGGTGACCCGGCTGATCGAGCGCCGGCCCGACATCAAGCTCCTGTTCCTGGTCGGCTCGTGCCCGTCCGAGGTGATCAAGCTCGACCTTCTCCGCGCGGCGGAGCGGCTCTCGGAGGCCTTCGCCCCGCGGGTGCGGATCCTGTCGTGGTCGGGCAGCGGCATCGAGACGACCTTCACGCAGGGCGAGGACGCCTGCCTCGCCGCGCTGGTGCCGCAGATGCCGGCCGCCGCCGCGGATGCTGCTCCTTCGTTGCTCGTGGTCGGGGCGCTCGCCGAGGTGGTCGAGGACCAGTTCGTCCGTTTGTTCGCCGAACTCGGCATCGCGCGCGTGCGCTTCTTCCCGCCGCGCCGCTCCGACGACCTGCCGCCGATCGGGCCGAACACCAGGCTGCTGCTCGCGCAGCCCTTCCTGGCCGAGACGGCGCGTCTTCTCGAGAAGCGCGGCGCGCAGCGCCTGCCGGCGCCGTTCCCGTTCGGCGTCGAGGGCACGACCGGTTGGATCGGCGCCGCCGCGAAGGCCTTCGGGGTCGACGCCACGCACCTCGAGGCCGTCGTCGCGCCGCGCGCCGAGCGGGCCCGCGTCGCGCTCGCGCGCCAGCGCGAGAAGCTCGCGGGCAAGAGCATCTTCTTCTTTCCCGACTCGCAGCTCGAGGTGCCGCTCGCCCGGTTCGCGGCGCGCGAGCTCGGCATGCGGCTCGTCGAGGTCGGCACGCCCTATCTGCATCGGGGCCATCTCGCCGCGGAGCTGGCGCTGCTGCCGGCCGGCACGGTGCTCTCCGAGGGCCAGGACGTCGACAAGCAGCTCGATCGGGCGCGTGCGGCGCGGCCAGACCTCACGGTGTGCGGGCTCGGCCTCGCCAATCCGCTGGAGGCCGAGGGCCTCGCGACCAAGTGGTCGATCGAGCTTCTGTTCACCCCGGTGCACGGCTTCGAGCAGGCGGCCGACTTGGCCGAGCTGTTCGCGCGGCCGCTGGTCCGCCGCGGCCGGCTGAAAGTTTGAGGGAGCAAGGTGTGAGGAGGACGGTGTAGCAGCATGCAGCTCACGGTGTGGACCTACGAGGCTCCTCCGCATGTCGGCGCGATGCGCATCGCCGCCGCCATGGAGGGCGTCCATTACGTGCTGCATGCGCCGCAGGGCGACACCTATGCCGACCTGCTCTTCACCATGATCGAACGCGCCCGGAAGCGTCCGCCCGTCACCTACACGACCTTCCAGGCCCGTGATCTCGGCGGCGACACCGCCGAGCTGTTCAAGACCTCCGTGAAGGAGGCGTACGAGCGGTTCCGTCCGCAGGCCCTGATGGTCGGGGCGTCCTGCACGGCCGAGCTGATCCAGGACGACCCGGGCGGTCTCGCCCAGGCGCTCGGGCTGCCGGTCCCGGTGGTGCCGCTCGAGCTGCCCGCGTACCAGCGCAAGGAGAACTGGGGTGCGGCCGAGACCTTCTACCGTCTCGTCCGGACCCTCGCCGGTCCGTCCGTGCCGCCGCCCGGCTCCAAGCGGCCGCCACGGGCGCCGGAACAGGCTCCCCGCTGCAACATCCTCGGGCCGACCGCGCTCGGCTTCCGACACCGCGACGACGTTCACGAGGTCACCGGTCTGCTCCACCGGCTCGGCATCGTCGTGAACGTCGTCGCGCCCCTCGGCGCCAGCCCGGCCGACCTCGCCCGCCTCGGCGAGGCCGACTTCAACGTCGTGCTCTATCCCGAGACCGGCTATCAGGCGGCGCAGTGGCTGGAGCGCAGCTTCGGCCAGAAGTCCACCAAGGTCGTGCCGATCGGCCACGGCGCGACCTGCGACTTCGTCCGCGAGGTCGCGGCGCTGGCCGGCGTCGATCCCGCACCGGTGCTCGCCGACACGCGCAGCCGCGCGCCCTGGTATGCCCGCTCGGTCGACTCGACCTATCTCACCGGCAAGCGCGTCTTCGTCTTCGGCGACGCGACGCATGCGATCGCGGCCGCCCGCATCGCGGCGGAAGAGCTCGGCTTCGAGGTCGTCGGGCTCGGCACCTACTCGCGCGAGTTCGCCCGCGAGGTGCGGGCCGCGGCGGCGAAATACGGCGTCGAGCCGCTGATCACCGACGACTATCTGGACGTCGAGGAGAAGATCGCGGCCGCCCATCCCGAGCTGGTGCTCGGCACCCAGATGGAGCGCCACACGGCGAAGCGCCTCGGCGTGCCCTGTGCCGTCATCTCGGCGCCCGTGCACGTGCAGGACTTCCCGGCCCGCTATTCGCCCCAGATGGGCTTCGAGGGCGCGAACGTGCTGTTCGACACCTTCGTGCACCCGCTGATGATGGGGCTGGAGGAGCATCTCCTGCAGATGTTCCGCGAGGACTTCGAGTTCCACGCCGACGCCGCGCCCTCGCATCTCGGCTCGCACGGTGCCGCCGCGGCGCGTGCCGAAGCGCCGTCCGTCGCCGCGACGTCCACCCTCGCAGCCGCCCCCGCGGCCATCGCCGACTCGGTCCTCGCCGCGCCGGTGCTCGAAACGGCCGCCGCCGTCGCGGCGCCGGTTCTCGACCCTGTTTCCCCGGTCCCGTCCGCAGACGGCGGGCCGGTATCGCCGCCCCCGGCACCACCCCCGATTCGCTGGGCCGCCGACGCCGAGAAGGAACTGCACAAGATTCCCTTCTTCGTGCGCGGAAAAGCCCGCCGCAACACCGAGCGCTTCGCGCAGGATCGCGGCCTGTCCCTGATCACAGTCGAGACGTTGTATGATGCGAAAGCGTACTTCGCCCGCTGACACGACCCCGATCCGCGTCGTGATCGTGACGATGGACAGCCATCTCGCGGGATCGGTGGCGCGTGCCCGCGCCGTGCTGTCGCGCGAGCTGCCCGGTCTCGACCTGGTGATGCACGCCGCCGACGAGTGGGGCGGTGACCAGGCGGCGCTTTCGCGCTGCCTCGCCGACATCGCCTCGGCCGACATCGTCGTCGCCACGATGCTGTTCCTCGACGAGCACATCCGTCCGGTGCTGCCCGCCCTGCAGGCGCGGCGCGACAAGTGCGACGCGATCGTCTGCGCGCTCGCCGCCGGCGAGGTGGTGCGCCTCACCCGCATGCACAAGTTCAGCATGTCGGGCGAGACCATGGGCGTGCTGAGCCTGCTCAAGCGGCTGCGCGGCAAGAGCTCCGAAGGGCCGGGATCGAACGGCCAGGGGCAGATGAAGATGCTGCGCCAGATCCCGAAGTTCCTGCGCTTCATCCCGGGTACGGCCCAGGATCTGCGCGCCTACTTCCTGGTGCTGCAGTACTGGCTCGCCGGCACCGACGAGAACATCACCAATCTCGTGCGCCTGATGGTCGAGCGCTATGCCGACGGTCCGCGCAAGGGGCTGCGCGGCGCCGTGAAGGCGGCGCCGCCGATCGAGTACCCGGACATCGGCCTCTATCATCCGGCCGTGAAGGGCCGGGTCACCGAGAGGCTCGCCGAGCTGCCGGCCGCCGGCCCGAACGGCACGGTCGGCGTGCTGGTGATGCGCTCCTACGTGCTGGCCGGCAACGCCGCCCACTACGACGGCGTCATCAAGGCGCTGGAGGCGAAGGGCCTGCGCGTGATCCCGGCCTTCGCGTCGGGGCTCGACCAGCGCCCCGCGGTCGAGACCTTCTTCATGAAGGACAGCCACGCGACCGTCGACGCGGTGGTGTCGCTCACCGGCTTCTCGCTGGTCGGCGGCCCCGCCTACAACGACGCCCGCGCCGCCGCCGAGCTGCTGGCGAAGCTCGACGTGCCCTACATCGCGGCGCATCCGGTCGAGTTCCAGACGCTCGAGCAGTGGCAGGCCGATCCGCGCGGCCTGATGCCGATCGAAGCCACCATGATGGTGGCGATCCCCGAGCTCGACGGTGCCATCTGGCCGATGACCTTCGGTGGCCGCTCGATCCTGTCCGACAGCGCCGCGCCGCGCGACGAAGGTCAGCGCGAGATGACGGCGCACCCGGAGCGCGCCGGCACGCTCGCCGCGCGCGTCGCCAAGCTGGTGGCGCTGCGCCGCGCCAAGCGGGCCGAGCGCAAGGTCGCGGTCGTCATCTTCAACTTCCCGCCGAACGCCGGCGCGATCGGCACGGCCGCCTTCCTGTCGGTCTTCGCCTCGCTGCACAACACGCTGAAGACCCTGCGCGACGCCGGCTACACGGTCGAGGTGCCGGAGACGGTCGACGACCTGCGCGACCGCATCCTGAAGGGGAACTCGGCTCGCCACGGCAGCGAGGCCAACGTCGCCGCCAAGATCGGCGCCGACGACCATGTCCGCCGCGAGAAGCACCTGGCCGAGATCGAGAAGCAGTGGGGACCGGCGCCCGGCCGCCATCTCACCGACGGCCGCAGCCTGTTCGTCCTCGGCGAGACCTTCGGCAACGTCTTCGTCGGCGTGCAGCCCGCCTTCGGCTACGAGGGCGACCCGATGCGGCTCTTGTTCGAGCGCGGCTTCGCGCCCACCCACGCCTTCTCGGCGTTCTACCGCTGGATCCGCGAGGACTTCGGGGCGCACGCGGTGCTGCATTTCGGCACCCACGGGGCGCTCGAGTTCATGCCCGGCAAGCAGGCCGGCATGTCGGGCGAGTGCTGGCCGGACCGCCTCATCGGCGACCTGCCGAACCTCTATCTCTACGCCTCCAACAACCCGTCGGAGGGCACGCTCGCCAAGCGCCGCGCCGGTGCCGCGCTGATCAGCTACCTGACGCCGCCGATCACCAATGCGGGCCTGTATCGCGGGCTCTTGGACCTCAAGTCGTCGCTCGACCGCTGGCGGGCACTGGAGCCCGACACCGATCCGGAGAGCCGCACCGCGCTCGCCGTGCTGGTGCAGGCGCAGGCCTCGGCCGTCAATCTCGCCCCGGTCGAGCCCGCCTGGGACGATCCGGTGACCGAGATCGCGGCGCTGACCAACAAGGTGCTGGAGCTCGAATACACGCTGATCCCGCACGGCCTGCACGTCGTCGGCGAGGTGCCGACCGCGCCCGAGCGGGCCGAGATGCTCGATGCCGCCGGCGTCACCGAGCCCGAGAAGCGCGCCGCGCTCGATCAGCTGCTCGCCGTCGACCACGAGCTGCCTGCGATCGTCAAGGCGCTCGACGGCCGCTACCTCGCCCCGGCGCCGGGTGGTGATCTCCTGCGCACCACCGAGGTGCTGCCGACCGGCCGCAACCTGCACGGTTTCGATCCGTTCCGCATCCCGAGCGCCTTCGCGATCCAGGATGGCGCCCGCCAGGCGGAGCGTCTGCTCGCCCGCTGGCAGGCCGACGGTCACGCGGTGCCCGAGACCATCGCCATGGTCCTGTGGGGCACCGACAACCTGAAGACCGAGGGCGGCCCGATCGCCCAGACGCTGTGGCTGATGGGGGCCGAGCCGCGGCACGACAGCTACGGCCGCGTCTGCGGCGCCCAGCTCGTGCCCTTGGACAAGCTCGGCCGGCCGCGCATCGACGTCGTCGTCACGCTGTCGGGCATCTTCCGCGACCTCCTGCCGATGCAGACCAAGCTGCTCGCCGAGGCCGCGCTGCTCGCCGCCTCGGCCGACGAGGCGCCCGAGATGAACTTCGTGCGCAAGCACGCGCTCGCCTATCAGGCGGCGAACGGCGGCACCCTCGAGGAGGCGTCGCTGCGGGTGTTCTCCAACGCCGACGGCGCCTACGGCTCCAACGTCAACCAGCTGATCGACCAGGGCGGCTGGCACGACGAGGACGAGCTCGCCGAGGCCTATATGCGCCGCAAGGGCTTCGCCTACGGGGTCGACGGCAAGCCGGCCCGCCAGGACAAGGTCTTGTCCCACGTGCTGTCGAGCGTCGATCTCACCTATCAGAATCTCGACTCGGTCGAGCTCGGCATCACCACGATCGACCACTACTTCGACACGCTCGGCGGCATCACGCGCGCCGTGCAGCGCGCCCGCGGCACCACGGCGTCGGTCTATATCGGCGACCAGACCCGCGGCGAGGGCACGGTGCGCACGCTCGCCGAGCAGGTGGCGCTGGAGACCCACACCCGCGCCCTCAATCCGAAATGGTACGAGGCGCTGCTCGCGCACGGCTACGAAGGCGTGCGCAACATCGAGGCGCAGGTCACCAACACGCTCGGCTGGTCGGCGACCACGGGCCAGGTGGCGCCGTGGGTGTACGAGCAGCTGACCCAGACCTTCATGCTCGACGAGAAGATGCGACGACGCCTGGCGGACCTCAACCCGGTCGCCTCGGCGAAAGTCGCACATCGGCTGCTCGAGGCCCACGAGCGTCGCTACTGGACGCCCGACGAGGCCATGCTGGACGCGCTGCGGCGCGCCGGCGAGGAGCTGGAAGACCGACTGGAAGGTGTCGACCAAGGAGCCGCCGCATGACCATCGTCCCCCGCCCGGCCGATCTCGCCGGGGAGCCCGTCAAGCAGGAAGGCTGCGGGTCTTGCGCCGCCGCCGAAAACGCCGGCCGCGAGGACGGCGAAGGCAGCGTGCAGGTCCAGCTCGACCCGCGCGTCCAGATCGGCACCGCCAAGGTGTTCGCCGTCTACGGCAAGGGCGGCATCGGCAAGTCGACGACCTCGTCGAACCTGTCGGTCGCGTTCTCGAAGCTCGGCAAGCGCGTGCTGCAGATCGGCTGCGATCCCAAGCACGACTCGACCTTCACGCTGACCAAGTGCCTGGTGCCGACCGTCATCGACATCCTGGAGTCGGTGAACTTCCATTCCGAGGAGCTGCGGATGGAGGACTTCGTCTACGAGGGCTACAACGGCGTCATGTGCGTCGAGGCCGGCGGTCCGCCGGCCGGCACCGGCTGCGGCGGCTACGTGGTCGGCCAGACCGTCAAGCTCCTCAAGGAGCATCATCTGCTCGACGACACCGACGTCGTGGTGTTCGACGTGCTCGGCGACGTGGTGTGCGGCGGCTTCGCGGCCCCCCTCCAGCACGCCGACCGCGCCCTGATCGTCACGGCCAACGACTTCGACTCGATCTTCGCCATGAACCGCATCGCCGCGGCCATCCAGGCGAAGGCGAAGAACTACAAGGTGCGGGTCGGCGGCGTGATCGCCAACCGCTCGGCCGCCACCGACGAGATCGATCGCTTCTGCGGCCGCACCGGGCTCAAGACGCTCGCCCATATCCGCGACCTCGACGTGGTCCGCCGCAGCCGCCTGAAGAAGGCGACGCTGTTCGAGATGGACCCGACCGACGAGGTGATCGCGGTGCAGAACGAGTATCTGCAGCTCGCCGAGGCGCTGTGGGCCGGCGTCGATCCGCTGACCCCGACGCCGCTCAAGGACCGCGAGATCTTCGACCTCCTGGGCTACGACTGAGCGAGGCTGCGATCGATCACGTGACGGACCGCACGCCGACGCACGAGGACACGAGCAGGACGAGACGGATGCAGGGCGAGACCTACCAGGAGCGACGCGGCGAGATCGAAGCCTATTTCGATCGCACGGCGGCCGACGCTTGGGCGCGCCTGACCTCCGACGCGCCGGTCTCCGGCATCCGCGCCACGGTGCGCAAGGGCCGCGACGACATGCGCGGAACGCTGCTGTCGTGGCTGCCCGACGACCTCACGGGCCGCCGCATCCTCGACGCCGGCTGCGGTCCCGGCATGCTGTCGATCGAGGCGGCGCGGCGCGGTGCCGAGGTGGTCGCCGTCGACCTCTCGCCGACCCTCCTCGACCTCGCGCGCGAGCGCATCCCGGCCGACCTCGCCGGCCGGGTGACGTTCGTGGCCGGCGACATGCTGTCGCCGGAGTTCGGGCATTTCGACCACGTCGTCGCCATGGACTCGATCATTCACTACCGCGCCGAGGACGCCGTGCGGGTGATCGCGGGGCTCGCGGCGCGCACCTCGCGCTCGCTCGTCTTCACCTTCGCGCCGCGCACCAAGGCGCTGGCGTTGATGCACTTCGTCGGCGGCTTCTTCCCGCGCAGCGACCGGGCGCCGGCGATCGAGCCGGTGCGCGAGGAGCGGCTGCATGCGCTCGTCGCGGCCGATCCCGCTCTCGCCGGCTGGCGGCCCGGCCGCACGCGCCGCATCGCCGTCGGCTTCTACACGTCCCAAGCGTTGGAGCTCGTGCCTCGATGACCAAGAAGCGGCGCAAGAGCGGGTTGATCGACGTCCTCGCGATGTTGGGGCCGCGATACCTGCCGTTCGCCGACGTGGCGACCACGGATCTGCCCTGGGGCCGGCTGTTCCGGCTGTCGCTGTTCCAGGTCTCGGTCGGTCTCGCCATGGTGCTGCTCAACGGCACCCTGAACCGCGTCATGATCGTCGAGATGGGCGTGCCGAGCTGGATCGTCGCCCTGATGGTCTCGCTGCCGCTGCTGTTCGCCCCGTTCCGGGCCCTGATCGGCTTCAAGTCGGACACCCGTCGCTCGGCGCTCGGCTGGCGCCGCGTCCCCTACATCTGGGGCGGCACCATGCTGCAGTTCGGCGGCTTCTCGATCATGCCGTTCGCCCTGATGGTGCTGACCGGCGAGGCGCACGGGCCGGCCTGGGTCGGGCAGCTCGGCGCCGCGCTGGCGTTCCTGCTGGTCGGGGCCGGCCTGCACACGACCCAGACGGCGGGCCTCGCCCTCGCCACCGATCTGGCGCCCGAGGAGAAGCGGCCGCGCGTGGTCGCGTTCATGTACGTGATGCTGCTGCTCGGGATGGTGGGCGCCTCGCTGCTGTACGGGCAGGCGCTGCAGGATTTCAGCGAGTATCGCCTGATCCAGATGATCCAAGGCGCGGCCCTCGCCACCATGGTCCTCAACAGCGTCTCGCTGTGGAAACAGGAGCCGCGCAGCGCGAGCCGCCAGCCGAGCAACGATCCGAAGCCGCAGTTCCGCGATGCGTGGCGCACGTTCTGCGAGGGCGGGCGGGCGTCGCGGCTCCTGGTCGTGATCGGCTGCGGATCCGCCGGCTTCAGCATGCAGGACATCCTGCTCGAGCCCTATGGCGGCCAGGTGCTCCATCTCGGCGTGGCGGCGACGACCACGCTGACGGCCCTGATGGCGGGCGGCAGCCTGGTCGGCTTCTGGCTCGCCGCGCGGCAGATCGGGCGCGGCAACGATCCGCACCGGGTCGCGTCGCTGGGTGTGATCGTCGGCATCGTGGCGTTCGCGTTGGTGGTGGCCTCGTCGTCGCTCGGGTCGCCACTCGTTTTCCGGATCGGGACGGCGCTGATCGGATTCGGCAGCGGCCTGTTCTCGGTGTGTACCCTCACGGCCGCGATGGCGTTGGCGCGCGACGGCGAGAGCGGTCTCGCCCTCGGCGCCTGGGGAGCCGTGCAAGCGACCGCCTCGGGCGTTGCCATCGCCTGCGGCGGAGCAATCCGCGATACGATCAGTGGACTCGCGACCAAAGGCATGCTCGGCTCGCTGATGACCGACGTGTCGGCCGGTTACGATGTCGTCTACGCGATCGAAATCGTTCTGCTGGTCGTCACCCTGGCTGCGATCGCTCCGCTCGTCCGGCAAGCGAGCGAAGACCGAAAGCAGTCCCAAGCGAAGTTCGGTCTGGCCGAGTTTCCCGGCTAGCCATTTCTAAAGGAGGTTGGTTTCATGCAACAAGTGGTCGGTGGTTTAACAAGTCACGTCGATGTCGCGCAGGTCGTTCTTTATGCTTTCTGGCTCTTCTTCGCCGGGCTGGTCTTCTATCTCCGGCGCGAGGACAAGCGCGAAGGTTATCCGCTGGTCTCCGAGACTCCGGGCGTCCGCCTGCCGCGAAGCGGGGGCTGGCCGTCTCCGCCGTCGCCGAAGACGTTCAAGCTGCACGACGGAAAGACCTACACGGCGCCGCCCGGCAACACCGACAGCCGTGACTTCCCGTTGAAGGCGACCTCGCCGACTCCCGGCTCGCCCTTCGTGCCGGTCGGTCAGGCGCTCGGTGCCGGCGTCGGCCCCGGCGCTTACGCGCTGCGCCTCGACGAGCCGGACATGACCTTCGCGGGCGAGATCAAGATCGTCCCGCTGCGGGTCGCGACCGACTTCTGGATCGAGTCGAACGACATCGATCCGCGCGGCCTCACCGTCGTCGGCGCCGACGACAAGCCGGCCGGCACCGTCACCGACGTCTGGGTCGACCGGGCCGAGCCGCAGATCCGCTATCTCGAGGTCGCGCTGTCCGGCAAGGGCAAGAACGTGCTGTTGCCGATCCTGTTCGCCGACATCCAGGCGAGCCGCAAGCAGGTGAAGGTCGACGCCCTGCTCGCTGCCGACCTCGCCGGCGTGCCGACCACCAAGAGCGCCGATCAAGTGACGGCCCGCGAAGAAGACCGCATCACCGCCTACTTCGGTGGCGGCCGCTTCTACTCGGTGGCGACCCGGAAGGAGCCGCTGCTGTGACGAAACGAACGCCCCGGGTGGTCCGGCTGCCGGAGCCCTTGCCGCAAGGCGAGAGCATCCTCTGGCGTGGCGGGCCGCGGGCACGGCCGCTGGCCGTGCACGTGTTCCATGTCAGGCTCGTGGCGATCTACTTCGCCGCGCTCCTGATCTGGCGCGGGGTGACGTCCTGGCAGGACACCGGATCGCTGCTCGAGGCGTCGGTGTCGGTGTTGTGGGTGTCGCCGCTCGCGCTGGCCGGGCTCGGGCTCCTGGGGCTGTTCGCCTATCTCGTCTCGCGGACCACGACCTACACGATCACCAACCGTCGGCTCGTGTTCCAGTTCGGTGTCGCCTTCCCGATGACCTTGAACCTGCCGTTCAAGCAGATCGGGAGCGCGGCGCTGAAGCGCCACGCGGACGGGACCGGCGACATCCCGGTCTCGCTCGTGGGCGCGACCAAGATCGCCTATCTGGTGTTGTGGCCGCATGCGCGGCCATGGCACCTTCGTCGGCCGGAGCCGATGATGCGAGCGGTCCCGGAGGCCGCATCGCTCGCCGCGATTCTGGCGGGCGCCCTGAAGGAGTTCGCGGCGACGACCGGCCCCGATGCGGAGGCCGCCTCCGCTGCGGCGCCCACCTCCGCTGTGTCGCCCGATCGTACCGATCCCGACCCGCCGACCGGCGGCGTCTCGGATCGGCCGAGTGCAGCCGCCTGACAGGGAGGCATCAAAATGGGTGAGGTCAGGGGACGTCCGTTTCCGCGTGGTCCGCTTCTCGGCGCCGCCGCACTGGTCGGGTTCTCGTTGTTCGCCGCCGCCTTCCTGCGCGATCCGGTCGATCCGAGCAAGGCGTCGACGAACGTCACCGCGGTGGCGAGCCGCGACCTGCGCTTCGAGGACCAGTCGGACGGCAGCGTCGTGGTGTTCGACGCCGAGAAGGCGGTCCTGGTCGATGTGCTCCCGCCCGCGTCGAACGGCTTCGTGCGCGCGACGTTGCGCGGCTTCGCGAGGGATCACAAGCTCCAGGAGACCGGGGGCGACAAGCGCCAGGTGGAAGGCCCCAAGCCGCCGTTCCGGCTGATCCTGTGGTCCGACGGCCGACTGTCGCTCCAGGATCTGATGACGTTGCGCTCGACCGAGCTCACCGCCTTCGGCCAGACCAATGTCGAGGCCTTCGCCCGTCTGCTGCCGTCGCGGACCGCGGCGCCATGACGGGATTCTGGAAAAACGGGCGCCGCGTCGTCGAGGTGCCGTGCACCATCGAGATCGAGCGGACGGCGGACAGCCTGCACGCTCACGTCGACCTTCAAGGAATAGAGATCGAGCCGGGCGACGAGGTCATCGTCCACGACGCCCCGACATCGATCCCGTTCGGTGAGAGCACCATCGTCCACAGCCGGGCCACCGTGGTCCTGGCCGGACGCGTGGAGCGCCTGATGGCGCGGATCGCCGGCTACTTCGAGCTGACCGAATTGTACGAGGTCGGCTTTTCCCCTGGGAGGACGCCATGATCCAGATGGAAGGCGGAGTGGGGCCGAACCCCATCAAGGCCCCACGTGTCGCGACCGATCCGACGACGACCGATCCGGGCACGCCGGATCAGACCACGACCGACATCGCCAGAGAGGACACGATCCTCAGCCCGCGCTTCTACACCACCGACTACGCCGCCATGGATCGGCTCGACATCGGGGCGGTGCGGGCCGAGTGGGAGGCGATGCTGGCCGAGCTGCGCGCCGACCACAACAAGGGTCACTTCACCCGCGACGCCGAGTGGAAGGCCGATCTCGAGTCGCTGCCCGAGGGGCTGCGCCAGGAGTTCGTCGACTTCCTCGTCTCGTCGCTCACCGCCGAGTTCTCGGGCTGCGTGCTCTACGCCGAGATCAAGAAGCGCATCAAGAATCCCGACGTGCGGGATCTGTTCACCTACATGAGCCGCGACGAGGCGCGCCACGCCGGCTTCATAAACGACGCGCTCAAGGACTTCGGCATCGGGGTCGATCTCGGCTTCCTCAGCCGGGCGAAGAAGTACACTTACTTTCGGCCGAAGTTCATCTTCTACGCGACCTATCTGTCGGAGAAGATCGGCTACGCCCGCTACATCACCATCTATCGTCAGCTCGAGCGCCATCCGGATCGCCGCTTCCATCCGATCTTCAAGTGGTTCGAGAAGTGGTGCAACGACGAGTTCCGCCACGGCGAGGCCTTCGCGCTGCTGATGCGGGCCGACCCGCGCCTGATCTCGGGCGTCAACAAGCTGTGGATCCGCTTCTTCCTGCTCGCCGTGTTCGCCACCATGTATGTGCGCGACCACATGCGCCCCGAGTTCCACAAGGCGATCGGGATGGACCCGACGACCTACGACTTCGAGGTGTTCCGCAAGACCACCGAGATCTCGCGCCAGGTGTTCCCGCTGGAGCTCGACATCGATCGGCCGGAGTTCAAGGCCGGCCTCGACACGCTGTGGCGGATCGCCGAGGAGGGGGCCGCGGCGCGCGCCCGCGGCGGTGTCCTCGGGGCGCTGACGCGGGTTCGGCTCGGCGCCGTCGGCGCCTTCACGCTCGCCAGGCTCTATCTGCTGCCCGTCAAACAGAACACCTTGCCGGAGCGCGTGCGTCTCGCGCCCGCCTGGTAACGACGAAGGATCCGCCCGCGTGGTCCATTACGGCATCCCGATCCTGTACACGCTGTTCGTGTGGTGGTTCAGCACGGGCGTGATCCTGTTCCTCGACGGGCTGCCGAAGAAGACGTTTCCGTACAGCATCGCGGCCGCCGCGGTGCTGTACGGCCTCGCGCTGTGGGGCATCGCCGCGTCGAGCCGGGACATGACCGTGTTCGGCGCCTACTGCACCTTCACGTGCGGCCTGATCGTCTGGGGCTTCAACGAGATCACGTTCCTGATGGGCTACGTGACCGGCCCGCGCACCACGCCGTGCCCGCCCGACTGCAAGGGCTGGCGCCACTTCGTCCACGCCGTCGAGGCGATCCTCTGGCACGAGCTCGGCATCGTCGTGTCGGCCGTGCTGGTCGTCGCGGCGAGCTGGGGCGAGCCCAACCAGGTCGGCACCTGGACCTTCATGATCCTCTGGCTGATGCGGCTGTCGACCAAGCTCAACATCTTTCTCGGCGTGCCCAACCTCGCCGAGGAGTTCCTGCCCGACCATCTCGCCTACATGAAGGGCTATTTCCGCAAGCGGCCGATGAACTGGCTGTTTCCGTTCACCGTGACGGCCTCGACCGTGATCGCCGCCGTGCTGGCCGTGCAGGCCTCCGAGCTCGCGGCGACGGATCCGCATCAGGCCGCCGGCCTCACCTTCGTCGTCACCCTGATGTCGCTCGCCATCCTGGAGCACTGGTTCCTGGTGATGCCGATGTCGGTGGTGCCGCTGTGGCGCTGGGGCCTGAAGTCGCGCGAGTGGTTCCGCAGCCTCGGTCCGCGCCGCAACGGCACGCGCCGCGATCGTGCCGAACGCGCCGCTGCGACGGGCGATGCGGACACCCGCGGCGAAGGCGTCGGTCGCGGCATCGTCGTCGAGATGGCACCCAAGGTCGAGACGACGCGTCTCGCGCGCCGCATCCCGCGCACCGGCGGCACGACGCTGTCGCTCTCCCTCTCGCTCGACGGCGGGCCGGACGACCGCACGCTCCGCCCGCGCCCCGCCGCGGCTGCAGCGCCGCCGCGCGGGTAGGGGAGCCGACGTCACCGGCTCCGGGGACGATGTCCACGCCGTCTGCTGTCGGGACCGGGGCTTCGTGACGCTATCGCGCCACCCGGGGCCGTAGCGGCGTGCCGTCGTAGAGGGCGGTGACCGGGCAGGCGAGGCCGAACGCCGGCAATGACAGCGTGTCCTCCGCGCCCAGCGTCTGGATGGTCCAGACGAACGGGCCGCGCGACAGAACCTGCACCTCGATGCGCTCCTGCTCGACGATCAGCACGGCGTCACAGGAGGGGTGCGCCTGGTAGATGTCGCGCTTGACGTCGATCCAGCTCCGCGCGGTGCCCGGCACCCGGACCTCGTCGCTCTCGGAGACGATCTCGGCGAGCAGATAGGCGCGTGCGACGAAGCGCTGGCCGGCCGCGTAGTCGGCGTCGATCACGCCGACATCGGGCTCGGGCCTGAAGTCGCCGGAGCCGAGGTCGAGCCCGGGCCGCTGTGTCGCGAGCCGGGTCGGATCATGGGCGGCGAGGGCGTCGTTGAGGAGCCGTTCGAGATTTCCGGCGATGCGATTGTGGGCGATCGTCGGCGGCGTCATCATCATCGGAACACCGGCGATCAGCTCCCAGCGCTCGTGATCGGGACGGCCGTCCTGGAAGCGGCGAAACGCTTCGTCGGACATCTGGCCGGCCCGGGCCGGCTCGTGAGGTGCGACGCCCATCGCGTGCTCCGCGCGGCCGCGTCGGCCGATGCCGGCGAGCCTAGGCCAATTCCCGCACGCCGGCAAACGGCCCCGGACGAGCCGGTCGCGCGAAACGCCCGCGCCCGTGCGAAAACGCCCCGGCGGAGGGTCCGCGCGGGGCGTTTCGAATTCGACGGGAGCGATCGCCGGCGTCTGCGCGCCGGCCGGCCTCTGTCAGCTCGCGGCCGAAACCTCGGCCTTGGCGGCCACGGCCTTCTTGGCCACCTGCCGCTTGAGCAGCAGGGCGCGCGGCGACAGCTCGGTGTCGCGCGCCTTGAGCAGGAACGCGTCGAGGCCGCCCCGGTGATCGACGCTCTTGAGCGCGTTCGCCGAGATGCGCAGGCGCACGCCGCGGCCGAGCGCCTCGGACTGCAGCGTCACGTTGACCAGGTTCGGCAGGAAGCGCCGCTTCGTCTTGATGTTGGAGTGGCTGACCGTGTGGCCGACGAGCGCCCCCTTCCCGGTCAGTTCGCACCGTCGCGACATGGAAACCTCGATGATGTCTGTAAATTCGGCGGCCTTGCGCGCGCACAAGGCCGGGACGCGAGCCGAAGCTCGATCCGGGATCGCGGACGTATAGAGAGGGGGAGCCGCAGCGTCAAGCACGCGGACGGCCGGAAACGCGGTCGTTTCGGGCCGATCCGCCTTGCCGAAACATCATAGAAACGACGTATTCGAACCCGACACAGGCTCGGTCGCCGACCATCGCCACGCCGACATCGCCATAGCGCCCCCGCGAGGATCCGCACCCCCGTGTCGTCCGGCCGTCTCGTCACCCGCCCGCTTCTGTGCGCCTTGGTTGCGTTTCTCGGCCTCGGCGCCGTGGCGCCGGCGATGGCGCAGGGCAAGCTCGACGCCCGTTACACGGCGACGCTGTCCGGCATCCCGATCGGCCGCGGCGCCTGGGTCATCGACATCGCCGACGACCAGTACACGGCCGCCGCGAGCGGCACCACGGCCGGCATCGTCCGCCTGTTCGCCAGCGGTCAGGGGTCGAGCGCCTCGCGCGGCCATGTCCGCCGCGGCAACCTGCTGCCGTCCACCTACGCGTCGAGCCTGACCTCGGACAAGAAGTCCGAGGAGCTGCGCATCGTCCTGCAGAACGGCACCGTCAAGGACGTCTCCGTCGAGCCGCCGTCGCCGCCGCAGCCGGAGCGGCTGCCCGTCACCGACGCCCATCGGCGCGGCGTCACCGATCCGATGAGCGCCGCCCTGATGACGGTCGGGGGCGCCGCCCAGCCGATCGGCACGGAGGCCTGCGCCCGCACGCTGCCGATCTTCGACGGCCGCATGCGCTTCGACCTGCAGCTCGCCTTCAAGCGCTTCGAGACCGTGAAGTCCGAGCGCGGCTATGCCGGGCCCGTGGCGGTCTGCGCCGTCACCTTCACGCCGATCGCCGGCTATATCCCGGACCGGCCCGCCATCGTCTACCTGGCGCGCCAGCGCGACATGGAGATCTGGCTGGCGCCGCTCGCCGGCACCCGTGTCGTGGTCCCCTACAAGATCGTCATCCCGACGCCGTTCGGTCTCGGGGTGCTGGAGGCGACCCAGTTCGTCGCGACCTCGGGCTCGACGCGACCGACGCCCACCAGCGCGCGCATCCCCTGAGCCCTGCACGTCGGCGCCGTCGTGTTAACCGTCACCGCGCCGATGCGGCCCGGACGCGAGCGGGTCGCTACTTCATCTGGGTCGGCGGCGGCGGCGAAACCGAGATGTGGAGGAGAACGAATCTCGACTCGGGTCGAGTCAGCGATTCGGGCGCGATTCGTTCGAGAGTCGTTCCAAGGGCTTAACGGGGACGGACGGCGCCGCGCGAAAGCGTCGCATTCCGGGACAGGGCTCCCCACCTTTGCTCCGGAAACACGTCGCGAGAGGCGAGGCGAGGCTTGGGTGCGCGGACGAAAGCGGCTAAGAGAGAGCCGCCGGTGCATGCCTTCCGTCGGAAAAGACGCGGATTCCGACGGGGCGCCGGCAGGCCCGCGCGGTCGCGGCGGGCGAGACGCGCCGTCCGGTACAGCGCCGCCCGGACAGGAACGGACCCGGACATGACGTCTTTCTCCTCGACGTCCGCCTTCACGACGTCATTGGTCGCGACGTCGCTCGACCCGACGTCTCTCGACCTGACGTCGTCGGACCCGATGTCGTCGGACCCGATGCTTCGGAGACGGCCCCGAGAGGCTTCGCCGCGCGCCGTCGCTCGCGATCCGGCGCGTCCCTTCTCGTGCCGCACGCCGGCCTGACCGCGGCACCCCGGTCCAGAACAGCCGATGCCCATCAGTTTCTCGTCCCCTTCCGTCCGCGACAGCCGGGCCCGCGGCGCCGGCGTCACCGCCGTGCTCGGCCCGACCAACACGGGCAAGACGCATCTCGCCATCGAGCGGATGCTCGGCCATTCGTCCGGGCTGATCGGCTTGCCGCTGCGCCTGCTGGCGCGCGAAGTCTACAACAAGATCGTCGACCGGGTCGGTCCCGACGCCGTCGCGCTGATCACCGGCGAGGAGAAGATCAAGCCGGCGCATCCGCGCTACTGGGTGTCGACCGTCGAGGCGATGCCGCGCGATCTCGACGTCGCCTTCGTGGCGGTCGACGAGGTGCAGCTCGGCTCCGATCTCGACCGCGGCCACGTCTTCACCGACCGCATCCTCAACCGGCGCGGCCGCGAGGAGACGCTGGTGCTCGGCGCCGCGACCATGCGGGGCATGGTCGACAAGCTGCTGCCCGGCGCCAACGTGATCTCGCGCCCGCGCCTGTCGCAGCTCGCCTTCGCGGGCGAGAAGAAGCTGTCGCGGCTGCCGCGCCGCACCGCCATCGTCGCGTTCTCGGCGGAAGAGGTCTACGCCATCGCCGAGCTGATCCGCCGCCAGCGCGGTGGCGCCGCGGTGGTGCTGGGTGCGCTCTCGCCGCGGACCCGGAACGCCCAGGTCGCGCTCTACCAGTCCGGCGACGTCGACTATCTGGTCGCCACCGACGCGATCGGCATGGGCCTCAATCTCGATGTCGACCACGTCGCCTTCGCGTCCGACCGCAAGTTCGACGGCTACCAGTACCGCAAGCTCAACCCGGCCGAGCTCGGCCAGATCGCCGGCCGCGCCGGCCGCGCGACGCGCGACGGCACCTTCGGCACCACCGGGCGCTGCCCGCCGTTCGAGCAGGAGCTCGTCCAGGCGCTGGAGAGCCACGCCTTCGATTCGGTGAAGGTTCTGCAGTGGCGCAACACCGATCTCGACTTCGCCTCGCTCGGTGCGCTGTCGGCCTCGCTCGCCATGACGCCGACCCTGCCCGGGCTGACGCGGGCGCCGGTCGCCGAGGACATCCTGGTGCTCGAGCATGCGATGCGCGACGACGCGGTGCGCGACCTCGCGCGTCGGCCGGCCGACATCGCGCGCCTGTGGGACACCTGTCAGGTGCCGGACTATCGAAAGATATCGCCTGCCGCGCACGCCGAGATGGTCGTCACCCTCTTTGGATTCCTGGCGCGCGAGGGTACGATCCCCACCGACTGGTTTTCGCGGCAGGTCGCCCTTGCGGATCACACCGAGGGCGGTATCGATACCCTGTCTACGCGAATTGCTCACATCCGGACCTGGACCTTCGTCGCCAACCGTCCGGACTGGCTCGGCGATCCCGAGCACTGGCAGGGCGTCACCCGTGCCATCGAGGACAAGCTCTCGGACGCCTTGCACGAGCGCCTGGCCGAACGATTCATCGACCGCCGCACCAGCGTCCTGATGCGGCGTCTGCGAGAGAATGCGATGTTGGAAACAGAGATCACCAAGACGGGCGAGGTCGTCGTCGAGGGGCACGTGATCGGCCGGCTCGACGGCTTCCGCTTCGCACCGGAGGCGACGACCGGAAGCACCGACAGCAAGGCGCTCTCCGCCGCCGCCCAGAAGGCGCTGGCCGGTGAGATCGACGCCCGTGCCGGACGCCTCGCCCACGCGCCCGACAGCCAGTTCGTGCTGGCCTCCAACGGGCTGATCCGCTGGATGGGCGAGCCGGTCGCGAAGCTCTTGGCCGGCGACAACATTCTCCGCCCGCGGGTGAAGATCCTCGCCGACGAGCATCTGAGCGGCGCCGCCCTGGAGCACGTCCAGACCCGGCTGGATCTCTGGACCCGCACCCATGTCGAGCGCATCCTGGCGCCGCTGTTCGTGCTCGGCGCCGCCGAGGACGTCACCGGCATCGCCCGCGGCATCGCGTTCCAGCTCGTCGAGGCGCTCGGCGTGCTGGAGCGCTTCAAGATCGCCGAGGAGCTGAAGGGGCTCGACCAGGCCCAGCGCGCGACGCTGCGCAAGCACGGCGTGCGGTTCGGCGCCTATCATGTCTACGTCCCGGCGCTGCTCAAGCCGGCGCCGCGCGCGCTCGCCGCCGAGTTGTGGGCGCTCAAGCACGGCGACGTCGACACCTCCGGGCTCGACGACCTGCAGCGGCTCGCCGCCTCGGGCCGCACCTCCTTCGCGGTCGACAAGGCGGTGCCGCGCACCCTCTACCGCACCATCGGCTACCGGGTGTGCGGCGAGCGCGCCGTCCGGGTCGATATCCTGGAGCGGCTCGCCGACCTGATCCGCCCGGCGCTCGCCTGGCGGCCCAACGCCCCGGGTGACAAGCCGGCCGGCGCCTTCGACGGCACCGGCTTCGTCGTCACCCAGGCCATGACCTCGCTCACCGGGTCGTCCGGCGAGGATCTCGCCTCGATCCTCAAGGCGCTCGGCTACCGGGTCGAGCGCCGGCCGAAGCCGCCGGAGGCCCCGGCCGAGGCCAAGGTCGAGGCGACGGCACCCACAGCCGAGACCGTCGCGACCGAGAACACGACCGAGAACACGACCGAGACGCCGGCCGAGCCCGCGGCGGACGACGCGCCGGCCGGCGATGCGGCTGCCGACGAGAGCGTGGCGGTGGTCGATACGGTCGTCGCCGACGCGCCGGTCGCTCCGGATGCCGAGCCGGTTCGGACCGAGCCGGTCACGGCCGATTCGGTCGCCGAGGCGGAGGCGGTGTCGTTGGCGCCCGAGCCGGACGCCGTGGCGGCCGCATCCGAGGCCGAAGCCTCCGACGCCGAGGCTCCCGCGGCCGAAACGTCCGAGATTGTGCCGGAGGCATCCGCCGAATCCACTGCCGCCGGCGAGCAGCCGGCCACCGAAGGCGCGGCCGACGCAAGAACCGAGGCGGGCGCGGAGCCGGCCGCGGCCACGCCGGCCGAGCCGCAGTTCATCGAGATCTGGCGTCCCGGCCGTCCGCACGAGGAGCGGCGCGGTGGACCGAAGCGTCATCATCGCGGCGCCCCGGGCCGTCGTCCGGAGGGCCAGCCCGCCGCGGCCGCGGCGGTCCCGGGCGCGCCGGCGGGCGAGCCAGAGCCGGCGGCGGAGCGCACCGAGGCGCGCGGCGACCGGCCTGCTCGCGGTGGCCGTGGCGACCGCAACGACCGCGGCGACAGGGGCGAGCGACGCGACCGTGGCGAGCGCCACGATCGCGGCGAGGGCGATCGGCAGGCGCGCGGGCGTCCGCGCGGCGGCCCGGATCGCGACCGCTCCGACCGGCCGCGTCACGAGGGCGGCCGCCGGCCCGATCGGCAGGATCGCGGCGAGCGTCCGCCGCGCACCTATCAGAGCCGCGACGAGCGGGCCGACCGGAGCAACAAGGAGCCGGATCCGAACTCCCCGTTCGCCAAGCTCGCCGCCCTCAAGGCGCAGCTCGAGGCGAGCGCCAAGGAGAAACACTGAGCCGCGGAGAGCACCGGCCCGTGGCCGACGGCGACCGCCAGCGCATCGACAAGTGGCTGTGGCACGCCCGGGTGGTGCGCACCCGCAGCGCCGCCGCCGCCCTCGCGGCGGCCGGCCATGTCCGGATCAACGGGATGCGCATCGACGCGGCGAGCCGAACCGTGAAGCGCGGCGACGTGGTGACGGTGGCGCTCGACCGCCAGGTCCGGGTGCTGGCCGTCACCGGCTTCGCCGAGCGGCGCGGCTCGGCGACCGACGCGCAGGCGCTGTTCCGCGACGAGACGATCCGGCCGGAGGTGTCTCCCGAGCCGGCCGGGGCGGGATCGCGCGAGACCGGCGCCGGGCGGCCGACCAAGCGGGAGCGTCGCGCCCTCGACCGCCTGCACGGCGACGACGATTGACCGACGGCGCCAGTGGTGCCCGAGGGGCCGCTGGACGCCTCGCCCGGCGTGGCGGGGGCGACCTGCGACCGACCCCGAGCGCGAACTTTTTCGGCCTGCGGTTAACGAAAGGGTGTGCCCGAGCCCACGATCCGGGCCGATTTCGGCTGGTCCGGGGCGATTCGCGGCCGAGCCGACGCGGGGTGCCGGTCGGCTCGCTTTTTCGTCGCGCCACCGACCCGTTCGCTTGCGCGTGCGATGCCGATGCGCTAGGCACAGGCAAAACTGGGCCCTGTCGGCCGGAGTCGAAGATGACCTACACGGTTACTGAAAACTGCATTAAGTGCAAGTACATGGACTGCGTCGAGGTGTGTCCGGTGGACTGCTTCTACGAAGGCGAGAACATGCTCGTCATCCACCCCGACGAGTGCATCGATTGCGGCGTCTGCGAGCCCGAATGCCCGGCCGAGGCGATCAAGCCGGACACCGAGCCGGGCCTCGAGCAGTGGCTCAGCCTCAATGCCGAATACGCCAAGACGTGGCCGAACGTCACGGTGAAGCGGGATCCGCCGCCGGACCACAAGGAGTGGGACGGAAAGCCGGACAAGCTCAAGCTCTTCTCGCCGAATCCCGGTTCGGGCGACTGACGACCGGGGTCGATCTCGGGGGCCGCCGTCGCGGCGCGGCCCTCGCGCGGTGCGGGCGTTCAGCCTGCGCTGCCCGCCAAATATCTAAAATTTAATGTTCATTGGGTACGGTGATGGCCGAATGCCGCGCTGTACGGCTTTGTTTTTTGCAATGAATGTGATATATAAGCATCACACATGAGATCACGGCTCCGATCGCTCCCTCCCGGGAGCGTATTTTTTCGGGGCGTTCCTTGGGAAACGTCATATGGAGGCGTGTCTTTCCGCGAGAAGGCGCGCGATCACAGTGGCAGCAAAAACTCGGCACAAGTCGAAGTTGAACAAAGTCGTCGCGAAGCCTGTGTCCCGGACGGCGTCCAAGGCGCGGGTCTCCAAGGCGGCTTCCGCCAAGGCTCCGGCGTCCAAGCCCGCGTCCTCGAAAATCGCGATCGCGGGAACCGCGACATCCAAGATCTCCAAGTCTTCGATCTCCAAGTTATCGATCTCCAAGTCTTCGATTTCGAAGTCTTCGATCTCCAAGTCTTCGATTTCGAAGTCGTCGATCCCCAAGTCGTCGATCTCCAAGGCACCGGTGTCGAAGTCGTCGAATTCAAAGTCTTCGATCGGGAAAGCTCCGGCCGCGAAGGGTTCGGCCGCGAAGGCACCGGCAGTGAAGCCCTCGGCCACGAAGGCTCCCGCCGTGAAGGCCGCGCCGAAGATCGCCGCCAAGGCCCCCGGCAAGGCGCCGGCGCGTCGGCGGACGACCAAGACGACACGCGATCATGTCCGTCGCGGCCCTGCGGCCAGCCGGCCGCCGGTGCGGGCCGAGAAGCCCGCGGCGACGAAGCCGGCCAAGCCGATCCGCCACCCCGACGTCGGATCGTCGTCGGCCGAGGCGGCAGAGACCAACACGACCGCCGTCCAGGCGGCAGCCATCACGCCGGCAGCCATCAAGGCGGCGGACAACAAGGCGGCGGACATCAAGACCACGACCCTCGACACGACGACCCCTGTCGCGACGGAGGTCAAGGCCGCCGTCAAGGCGACCCCCAAGGCTTCGGCCAAACCATCCCCCCGCCCTCGGGTGGAGAACCCCGGCAATCCGCCGGAGGTTGAAGGAGCAGTTCCCGGAATGTCCAACAAGAAGACGACCCAGCGTCAAGGCTTCAAGACGAACGAATTCATCGTGTATCCGGCCCACGGCGTGGGCCAGATCACGGCGATCGAGGAGCAGGAGGTCGCCGGCCACAAGCTCGAGCTGTTCGTCATCAACTTCGTCAAGGACAAGATGACGCTGCGGGTTCCCACCGCGAAGATCAGCGCCGTCGGTATGCGTAAGCTCGCCGAGCCGCCGATCGTCAAGCGCGCGCTCGAGACGCTCAAGGGGCGGGCCCGGGTGAAGCGCACCATGTGGTCGCGGCGCGCCCAGGAGTACGAGGCCAAGATCAATTCCGGCAACATCGTCGCCATCGCCGAGGTGGTGCGCGACCTCTATCGGTCGGAGAGCCAGCCCGAGCAGTCCTACAGCGAGCGGCAGCTCTACGAGGCCGCCCTCGATCGGCTGGCGCGCGAGATCTCGGCCGTGCAGCGGATCACCGACACGGAGGCCGTGAAGGAGATCGAGGCGTCGCTCGCCAAGGGTCCGAAGCGCGGCTCCGCCGCCAAGGGCGAGGGCGAGGCGGACGACGACGGCGAGACCGAGGCCGAGGCGGCCTGATCGGCGGGTCTTCGCGCCTCTTCATCCAGAAAAAAGCGCCGGCTCCGCCGGCGCTTTTTTCGTGTCGCCCTCGCCGGGGCCGATCCGTCTCGCGCGGTCGCGCCTGGTCCGATCTCGTCCGGTCCGCCGCGCCGCCGTCCCATACCGCCGTCCCATACCGCCGTCCCATGCCGCCGCCACGACTGCAGAACCCGACGATCCGCCGCATCGTCTACGTGTCCCTCTACGAGCTCGTCGCGCTCGTCGTGGTGACGGCCGCCTTGGCGATCGTCTCCGGCCAGCCGGCCGTCGACACCGGTGTGATCGCGGTCGCCTCCTCGGTGATCGCGGTGAGCTGGGCCTACGTGTTCAACCTCGTCTTCGAGCGCTGGGAGGCATCGCGCCGGGTGCGCGGCCGCTCGCTGGCGCGCCGGGTCGCCCACGCGACGCTCTACGAGGCCGGCTTGGTGCTGATGCTGGTGCCGTTGATCGCCTGGCAGCTCGACGTGACGTTGGGGGAGGCGTTTCTCTACGACCTCGGCCTGATCGCCTTTTTCACCGCCTACACGTTCGGCTTCACGGCGCTGTTCGACCGCCTGTTCGGCCTGCCGGCCGCGGCGCGCGGTCACGACGCCCAAGGCTGACGACGAGCCCGGAGATACAATCTCCGGTTGATGTCGGATCGTGGACCTTGCGCTCGCCGTGACTACCCTGACGTGTCCGCCGCGACGGGCGGACGGGAGATCAGGCATGGCGAAACCGACACGGTCGACCCCGAGGAACCGCAAGACGCAAGGCATCAGCATCTTCATCAGCTATGCGAGCGAGGACCAGGATCTCGCCAAGGACGTCAATCTGGAGCTCAGGAAGCTGTTTCCGGTCGGCATCCGGACCTTCTTCGACCGCGCCAGCCTGGAGGCGGGCGAGAACTTCAAGGAGGCGATCGACCAGGCCCTCGACGCCGCCGACATCCTGCTGATCCTGTTCTCCGATCAGGTGAAGCCGAGCCACTCCTACACGGGCTACGAGGCCGGGTACTTCTCGCGCTCGAAGGCGCAGCGCCCACGCCTCCGGCCCGGCGTCGAGCGGATGATGATTCCGTTCTGCATCGGCAGCAAGGCGCCGGCCACGACCTTCGACCTGCAGCACATCAACGTCGACGTCGCCGACGTGATCAGTCTGGTCGAAGACCCGGCGATCTTCCGACGCGAGGCGCCGCGCCCGCTCGCCGACGACAATCCGGTGCTGCGGCTCCTGACGCGCATCGCCGGCATCGTCGGGCAGGCGACCGACATCGGCGATCCCGACGCGGTCCGGGCGAACCTGCGGGACTCGGCGGAACGCCTCTATCAGCGCATCTTCAAGTATCAGCAGACGCGCAAGTGGCAGGAGGACATCCCGGAGCGCAAGATCATCGTGCGCACCGCGCCGGCCCCGCAGGGCGGAACCGACCCCTTCGCCAAGGCGACGATCGAGCTGGAGGGCAGCTCCTTCGGCCTGTTCGGCATCGCCGAGACCCCGACCCGCTCGTTCGGCTGGTCGCAGTTCTTCACCATGATCTCGCCGAACGAGCTCGCCTCCGCCTGGGCCGAGGGGCTGAAGCTGATGGTCGGGGCGGCGCTCGAGCGTGACTTCGACGACAATTACCACGTCGTCGCCAGCGTGAAGGGCGACAAGGCGTTCCGGCTGTTCGTCTCGCGCGTGGTCAAGTTCTACAACGGTCAGACCGAGATTCACGTCTACGTGGTCGAGATGAAGACCAAGGATTACGGCGACGAGCTGACGACGCGGCTGCTCAAGGCCATCTCGGTCGGGCTGCGCTTCCGCTTCCTGGTGCTCGAAGAGGCGAGCCCGTTCACGGTCGCAAAGCTGAGCTTTCCGAACGTCGCGATGCGGCCCGTCGTCACCGAGCTGCTCGCGCAGATCAAGGTGATCCTGCGCGACAGCCGCGACGGCAAGCTCGATCAGCCCGACCTGCTGTCGCGGATCTTCGGGGCCGAGGGGCCCGTGATCGTCAAGCGCAATCTCGACATCTGGAACGAGACCCTGGCGCGGCTCGATCAGGCGGCGCACGCGCTGCTCGCGGCGAGCGATCCGGACGCGGAGGCCGCCAAGGGACCGTTCCTGCAGGCGCTCGACGCCTTCGCCAGGAACACGGACGCGATGAATCGGGAGTTCACGGCGCGGGCGCTGTCCGCGCTCGCCGACGAGATCGGCGATCTCGCCGCCGGCGGCGGTAAGGGCCATGCGCACGCGCTGCCCTCGGCGCCACGCCAGCCGTCCCCGCCGCGGGAGCGCGCGCCGACCGAGAAAGCCGGCTGAGGGCGGCGGGCCGTCTCGCCCGGCCCTCGTCCCGGCCTCATCCCCGCGTCAGTCCGCGCCAGCGCAGCAGGAGGTAGACGATCAGCGAGGAGAATCCCGAGACGATCACGCCGGCCCAGAAGCCGGTCTCGCCGTCGGCGAAGGCCATGCCCTTCAGGTTCATGCCGAAGAAGCCGGCGACCAGCGTCGGCGGCAGGAACATGATGGTGACGATCGAGAGGGCCCGCAGGTTGCGGTTGGTCTCCTCGGCGAGCTGGCTCGACAGCTCGTCCTGCAGCATGCGGGCGCGGTCGCGCAGCGCGTCGATCTCCTGGTCGAGCCCGTCGAGCCGCTGGGAGAGTCGCACCGCGTCGAGCCGCAGCGCCGGGGCGAGCGCCTCCGGCTCGATCGTCTCCAAACGGTGGAACAGCGCCCGCAGGCCGGCGAGCTGGCGATGCAGCCGCACGGTGGTGCGACGGAACACGCCGAGCCGCTGGCGCTCGTCGGTGGTCTCGAGCTCCAGGATGCGCTCCTCGATGCGGTCCATGTCGAGCGCGAGGCCGTCGGCGAGCCGGTCGATCGCATCGACCACCTGGTCGATCACCAGCTCGATCAGGGCGGCCGGGGATTCCACCCGGCGGCCGGCGCGGAGCAACTGCCGCACCTCGTCGACGGCATTGAGGGCACGGCGCCGGGCGCTCACCACGACGCGCTCGCGCATGGCGAAGTGCAGAAGCCGCAGCTCCTCGGTGACGCCCTCGAACTCGCGGCCGAGGTCGGCGATCACGCCGTAGACGCAGTCGCCCTCGACCTGGAGCTGCTGGTGGGTGTCGGGGCAAAGCAGCGCCTCGACGGCCTCGTCGGGGAGGTCGGGAAAGGTGCGCAGGATCGCGCCGCAGCGACTGTCGACCAGGCTGAAATGCAGCCACAGCCAACCGTCGGCGACCGGCGCGATCGGCCGCTCGACGTCGAGCTCCTCGGCGCGGCCGTCGTCGCGGATGTGGAAGGCCCAGACCAAAGCGGGCAGGGGGGCGACCGCCAGGGCGGGAGTCGTGTTCAGCACCGCGGCTCTCCACGGCCGGCGTTGTTCTTTCCGGGCGCGCCCGTGGCGGCAACGCGAGACGGGGCGCGATGATCGACCGTCGCGCCCCGTCGGGGAGGCGATCGCACGGCTACTGCGCGGCGTCCTTGGCGGCGCGCTCCTCGGCGGCCGACTCGGCGTCGTCGACGGTCTTGAGGGCGGCCGGATGCGGCATCGAGATGATGTTGTAGCCGGAGTCGACGAAGTGGATGTCGCCGGTGACGCCGGTCGAGAGATCCGACAGCAGGTAGAGGGCGGCGCCACCGACCTCCTCGATCGAGACGGTCCGGCGCAGCGGCGCGTGACGCTGCTGGTAGTTGAACATCAGCCGGGCGTCGGCGATGCCGGCGCCGGCGAGCGTGCGCACCGGACCGGCCGAGATGGCATTGACCCGGATGCCCTGCGGCCCGAAGTCGGCGGCGAGGTAGCGCACCGAGGCTTCGAGCGCCGCCTTGGCGACGCCCATCACGTTGTAGTTCGGCATCACCCGGGTGGAGCCGCCATAGGTGAGCGTCACCATCGCGCCGCCATGCGTCATCAGGGCGGCGGCGCGCTTGGCCAGCTCGGTGAACGAGAAGCACGAGATCAGCATGGTGCGCGAGAAGTTCTCGCGCGTCGTGTCGGCGTAGCGGCCCTTCAGCTCGTTCTTGTCGGAGAACGCGATGGCGTGGACCAGGAAGTCGATGCCGCCCCACGTCTCGGCGAGCTTGTCGAACACGCCGTCGACCGAGCGCAGATCCTCGACGTCGCACGGCAGCACGAGGCTCGAGCCGACCGACTCGGCGAGCGGCTTGACCCGCTTGCCGAGCGCCTCGCCCTGATACGTGAAGGCGAGCTGGGCGCCGTGGGCGGCGAGCCCCTTGGCGATGCCCCAGGCGATCGAGTGGTTGTTGGCCACGCCCATCACGAGGCCGCGGCGGCCGAGCATCAGCCCGCTCTTGGTGGCGCCCTGCTCGGTCGTCATGACGAACGGCCTGCGCGGCGGAAACCGAACCACGGCATGCCCGGAGGCAGTGCCGCCGGACGTCTTGCTGTCGGTGGACATGGTGTCGCCGCCTCCCCGCGCACGGCTCGACCCACCGCCCGTCCGGCCCGCCCGGAGGTCGCGTCACAGGTCGATACGTCTGGACGTGTTCGCCGGATCTGTATGTCGGGCGTGCTACAGTGGCGTGACGGCCACTGCGCCGGCTCCTGAACCTGTGGATGGGTTGCCGACACGGCGTGACCTTTCGTCGGGCGCGACCGGCGCCGCTCAGGCGTCAACGTGCTTGAAGACGAGCGAAGCGTTGGTGCCGCCGAACCCGAACGAGTTGGACAGCACGCAGGCGAGAGTCGCTCCATCGCGGCGTTCGCGCACGATCGGCATGTCGGCGAACACCGGATCGAGTGTCTTGATGTTGGCGCTCTCGCAGATGAAGCCGTTGTTCATCATCAGGAGCGAGTAGATCGCCTCCTGGACGCCGGCGGCGCCGAGCGAGTGGCCCGACAGCGACTTGGTCGCCGAGATCGCCGGCACCTTGTCGCCGAACACGTCGCGGATCGCCTCGATCTCCTTGACGTCGCCGATCGGCGTCGAGGTGGCGTGCGGGTTGATGTAGTCGACCGGCAGCTTGACGGTCGACAGCGCCATGCGCATGCAGCGCGCCGCGCCCTCGCCCGAGGGTGCCACCATGTCGTGCCCGTCCGAGGTGGCGCCGTAGCCGGCGACCTCGGCGTAGATCTTGGCGCCACGCGCCTTGGCGTGCTCGAGCTCCTCGAGCACCAGAACGCCGGCGCCGCCGGCGATGACGAAGCCGTCGCGGTCGACGTCGTAGGCGCGCGAGGCGGCGGTCGGCGTGTCGTTGTACTTGGACGACATCGCCCCCATGGCGTCGAACAGCACCGACAGGGTCCAGTCGAGCTCCTCGCAGCCGCCGGCGAAGATCACGTCCTGCTTGCCGTACTGGATGGTCTCGGCGGCGTTGCCGATGCAGTGGCTCGAGGTCGCGCAGGCCGAGGAGATCGAGTAGTTGACGCCCTTGATCTTGAACCAAGTGGCGAGCGTCGCCGAGGCGGTCGAGGACATCGCCTTGGGCACCGCGAACGGCCCGACCCGCTTCGGCCCCTTCGACCGGGTGACGTCGGCGGCCTCCACGATGGTGCGGGCGGACGGGCCGCCCGAGCCCATGATGATGCCGGTGCGCGGGTTGGAGACCTCGGACTCGGCGAGGCCGGAGTCGCGGATCGCCTGCTCCATGGCGACGTGGTTCCAGGCCGCGCCGTTCCCCAGGAACCGCATGGCGCGGCGGTCGACCGCCTCCTCGGGGTCGAGGGTCGGCGCGCCGTGCACCTGACAGCGGAAGCCGAGCTCGGCATACTTGTCGGCACGCGAAATACCGGACTTGGCCTCGCGCAGGCTCGCCAACACCTCCTGGGTGTTGTTCCCGATGGACGACACGATGCCCATCCCGGTGACGACGACGCGTCTCATGATTCCGATTCCTGACTGGCCGGCGGGCCGAAAGCCCGCGGCGGTGCCGGGCTATGCCGGACCGGGCTGCGGCGCCTGATCCCGGAACAAGCCCACCTTGAGATCCATTGCGCGATAAATGACCGAGCCGTCCGCCGACAGCCAGCCGTCGGCCACTCCGAGCACCAGGCGGGAGCGGACGACCCGCTTGATGTCGACGCCGTAGACGACCTTACGGACGGTCGGAAGAACCTGACCCGTGAACTTCAGCTCGCCGAGCCCGAGCGCCCGCCCCTTGCCCTCCGCCCCGAGCCAGCCGAGGAAGAAGCCGAGCAGCTGCCACAGCGCATCCAGGCCGAGACAGCCCGGCATCACCGGGTCACCCTTGAAATGACAGGGGAAGAACCACAGGTCCGGCTTCACCTCGAGCTCGGCACGCACCAGACCCTTGCCGTGGTCGCCGCCCTGCTCGCCGATCTCGGCGATGCGGTCGAACATCAGCATCGGCGGCAGCGGGAGCTGCGGTCCTTCGGAGAACATTTCGCCCCGGCCACAAGCGAGAAGGTCTTCGTACTCGAAGCTCGACCGACGATTGTGCATTCCGTGAGTTCCCCGCGACCACCGACCCACCGGATCGGCCGCACTTCCCTAACACACGCGCCCGGACGGTCAAACCGCTCGCCGACAGGGCTGCGCACCGAAATTCACCATCCCCGGGGGTACGCGGAATTGCGATGCATTTGCAAGAAGGTTGCAACAGCGAAACCACGCCGGTATGATGCCTGATCAACAGGTCAATTGCCGGGCCAGGCACGCGAGTTCAGTCACGATGCAGAGGAATTCTCCGGCTTTGAACGCCGGTCTCGGATCCGCCAAGTCGGGGGACGCGGGGGCCTTCTTCGCTCAGCGTCCCGAGCTCAACGGGTGCCCCTGGCACGACGTGAAGAGCCTGCTGCGCGGCGTCGGCCTGCGGCCCACCCTGCAGCGCATGGCGCTGGGCTGGATCCTGTTCGGCAAGGGCCATCGGCACCTCACCGCCGAGATGCTCTACGAGGAGGCGTCGCGGGCGCGCGTTCCGGTGTCGCTCGCCACCGTCTACAACACCCTGCACCAGTTCACCGATGTCGGGCTGCTGCGCCAGGTCGCCGTGGACGGGTCGAAGACCTATTTCGACACCAACGTCTCCGAGCACCACCACTTCTTCCTCGAGGACAAGAACGCGCTCGTCGACATCCCGACGGTCGAGACCGAGATCGGCACCCTGCCGGCGCTCCCCGAAGGCTACGAGGTGGGCCGTGTCGACGTGGTCGTCCGTCTCAAGGCGAAGGGAAAGTAGGCCGGGCCGCGACGCGGCGTCCCGAACGGGTTTCGAACGGCCGGGTGATCCCCGGCCGTTTTCATTCGTCGATACTGTCCTGCGACGTCCGCCGGTGCCGGACCGGCGCGCGGCACCGCCTGCGGATTGCGGCCGGCTCGGATCGCGTCGGGCCCGAGGCTCCACCTCGATGCCTCGGCCCGCGCGACGAGACAGGACGGCCCCACAGGATGAGGGCCGGGAGCGCCGGCCCGGTGGGCTCCGGTCCGAGCGATCTCCGACCCGGTTCGTGTCCGGCCTAATTCGTTTCCGACCGATGTCACATTCGACCCACGTCATGGCGCTTCTCGGCCGGTCGTGAATGCTGTCCGGCGTGCAGGCCGCTCGTGCCGGGCTACGAGCCACGTCGGTCGGCGCCCCGGGCGCGATGCGGTGCTGTTCATGATGCCGTCCGCGAACCGCGGGCGAACGCGCAGGAACACGTCCATGCCGATCAAAGCCCATTACAGCAAGCCGAAGCTCGCCGTTCGGGCCGCCGTTCTCGGTTTCTTTCCGGTTCTGGGGATCGCGATCCTAGTGCTCGAAATTTACTTGCGGACGACAGGCCGAGAGACGGGACCGATCGACTATCAGCTTTTTCTGTACGTTCCGCTGCTGCTACTGGTCGTGCCGATCGTCATCCGATACGTCCGGCGGATCTTCGACGACGCTCCGGTGCTGTCCATCGACGAGTCGGGCGTCTACGATCGACGGTGGCTCGACCGTCCGATTCCCTGGGACAAGATCACCTGGAGCGGCGTGGCGCGGATCGGCTTCCAATCGTCGATCTGGCTCAAGCTGGCGGTCCCGTTGAGCGACTACACGTCCGGAGGGGCCAAGCGCAGGCTCGCCAATCTCGGCGCCTTCACCGGGATGCTGGTGGTCAATTGCTCGGACCTCGACGTCCGCGCCGAGGCGATCCAGGCCTGTATCGAACGATACCTGCCCCCGAAGCCGGCAGCGTGACGCCCCGGCCGGTCAATCCACCTTCTCGTTCGGATAGACGCCCCACAGGCGCTCCTGGGCGATCCAGCCGTCGAACTTGTCGCCGACGAACCGGCACCACCTGCCGTCGCAGCGCTTGACGGTGCCGACCACGCCGGGCTCGAGCCGCGCCGTCACCGGGCTTCCCGCATCGGCGTCGGACCGCACCGGGACGAGCTCGTCGCTGCCCTTGGCGCGCGCCACGAAGGCGGTGCGCTTGCCCGACAGCAGCGAGTGGTAGACCCAGCCCTCGGCGCCCTCCCAGTCGCGGATGCGACGCCAGTTCTCGTACTCGGCCGTGATCTCCACGGGCAGGCCGGAGCGGGTGTAGACCCAGGTGACGTCGTGGTCCTTGGTCGGGCCGGCCCGGACGTTGACGCGATCGGGCTTCAGGCTGACGAAGCGCGGCACCGGCAGTCCGGAGACTGCGCCCGTCGGCAGATCGGTGGCGCCGGCGGGGGCGCGGCTCATCGCCGCGACGACGAGCACGGCGATGATCGCGAGCCCCGCGCGCGCCACGGCGCGGCGCGGCGAATCGCCGTCGATTGCATGACTCGGGCCCTGTCGGCGCGCCCCGGACGGGGCCCGGACAGGGGATGTGTGGAGCCGGTTCTGGCGCATTGTGTTATCCCGGCCATCTGGTACAGAAGAGCCGGCAGGGTCCTTCTCGACGTGCCTCCGAGTGCGGAATTCCAATGTCCGCGATGAGGGTTAAAGAGGGCTGAAAGACCGCGGCCGCCCGTTTCGGGCGATCTGCATGCGGTGGGGCGAACGACATGCCGAATCGGAAGAAGCCGGTCGTGGTGGTGACGCGAAAGCTGCCCGACAGCGTCGAGACCCGGATGCGGGAGCTGTTCGACACGCGGCTCAACATCGACGATACGCCGATGACGCCGGCGGCCCTCGCCGAGGCGATGCAGGAGGCCGACGTGCTGGTCCCGACCGTGACGGACCGCATCGACGCGCACGCGCTGGGCCATGCCGGCGAGCGGCTCAAGCTGATCGCGAATTTCGGCAATGGTGTCGACAATATCGATGTCGGCGCGGCGCTCCAGCGCGGCATCACGGTGACCAACACGCCGGGCGTCCTCACCGAGGACACGGCCGACATGGCGATGGCGCTGATCCTCGCGGTGCCGCGGCGCCTCACCGAGGGCGCCGCCCTGATGATCGGCGACAAGGCCTGGACCGGCTGGACGCCGACCTGGATGCTCGGCCACCGCATCTCCGGCAAGCGCCTCGGCATCATCGGCATGGGCCGTATCGGCCAGGCGGTGGCGCGCCGCGCCCGCGCCTTCGGGGTGCAGATCCACTATCACAATCGTCGCCGGGTGCCGGGCAAGATCGAGGAGGCGCTCGAGGCGACCTGGTGGGAGAGCCTCGACCAGATGCTCGCCCGCATGGACATCATCTCGGTCAACTGCCCGCACACGCCGGCGACCTATCATCTCCTGTCGGCGCGGCGCCTGAAGATGCTCCAGAAGGGCGCCTACATCGTCAACACGGCACGCGGCGAGATCATCGACGAGAACGCGCTCGCCCGCATGATCGAGACCGGCGAGATCGCCGGTGCCGGGCTCGACGTGTTCGAGCACGAGCCGGCCGTGAACCCGAAGCTGATGCGCCTCGCGCGGAGCGGCAAGGTCGTGCTGCTGCCGCATCTCGGCTCGGCCACGATCGAGGGCCGGGTCGACATGGGCACCAAGGTGATCATCAACATCCAGACCTTCATGGACGGCCACCGGCCGCCCGACCGGGTGCTGCCCTCGATGCTGTGAGGCGGCGGCGACGGTCCGCCGCCGCGACGTGGCTCGCGCTGCCGGCGACCGGAATGCCGCGTGCGATGCGGCTGCCGCGCGGGCGTCGGAGCCGGTGTGTCGTCGCCGGCCGCATGGCCGCGCCGGCGATCTGCACCACACCCGTGCTCGGCCTCCTGCCCGCCGATTCCCCGTCGCGCGAGACGCTGCACGCGGCGCCGCGCCCGAGCCCGGTCGACCTCCTGCGGGCGCCGGCGTGCTGCCGCGCATCCAAGGGGTCGACGACCGGCTCCACCGGGGGGAGGATGCGCCGCCGCTCGCGGCGGAGTAGGGTGTGGGCGGCCCGGCGGTGCCGCGATGCGCCGCGGGTTCGTCACGGGCGAACCGCGACCGCCTTGGTGCGTTGATCCGCCGCCGACCGGCGGCGCGAGCGAGGAGGCAGACGATGGGACGCGTTGAGGAAGCCTTTCTGGGTGGACGGGCGCATCCCCAGAGGACGGAGCCGGCGGCAGCCGGCGCCGTCACGGCGTTCGACCGCGGTGCCGCCTGGGCGCGCGACGTCCTTCTTCCCGCGGTCGAGCGGGCGAACGGCGAGCTCGGCGCCCACGGGGTGCAGTTCCGGGTCGACACCAATCTCGATCCGCGCTCGACCAACCACGCCCACGTCGACGTCTGGATCGCCCCGACCAGCGAGCCGAGCGGCGGCGCGCCGCACGGCCTGCGCCACTCGATCAACGTGCGGGACGGCCGCGAGGTCTGGCTCTACCGGCACGGCGACGCCGGCCAGCTCCTCGGCACCGTCGACGAGATGACGACCGAGGCCTGCGAGACGCTGCTCGCCCGCGCGGCCGGCGATTACGCCCGCACGATGGGGTGAGCGGGCGGTCGCAGCAGCCCTGGTCGCAGGGTGCCGAGCATTCGCCCGTCCCCGGGCCGGCGCCGGCACGATCTCGGCGGTTTCGTTCTGTACGGAGGCCGGTGCGGCGGCGCGGAGACGATGGTCCTTCGCAGCGAGGACACCGGCGAACCGATTGCGACACGGGGGCGCCGATGGCCCGGTGAACGGCGCGGCGACGCGGTCGAGGTGGCGCGACTGGTCGTTGTCGTCCGGCGTGAACCGTTCCGCCGTCGGCTGGGGGCTTCCACGGTCACCCGGCCCGATCGGTTCCGCCCTGCATCGGGGACACGACCGGCGTCGCGCCTTGCGGCCAGCCGCTCCGGAAACGGCTCGCGCCGATGTCCGCGCGCGCCGTCCCGATCCGTTCGCGTGTCGACCCTGATCGGTCCTCCGCAAGCCGACCTCCCTTGAGTCACCGACGATGCGATCCGGGAGTCCGGACCCGGACGGAGATCTCGACCATCCGCCGACGGACCGCCCGCGCGGGGCCGAGCGGAGAGTGGACCATTGCCGAGCGCCACGACATCGTCGCAGCGCAAGATGGCGTCACCGCGCTGCACAGTCGTTGGGCAAATTCGCGAACTGCCTTCGCAAACGGCGAAATCAGCATGACCGAGATTGGCATTCCCGCGCGTCGCGGCCGGTTCGTAGCATGTGATCACGTCGGCCGGACCGCACGGCCCACCGAAAAAGGCGCAGCGCGTGGACGCTCTCGGCTATCGCAAGAAGATCGGCATCGTCGTGCCCTCCACCAATACGGTGGTCGGGCCCGAATGCGAGGCGCTGCGGCCGCGCGGCGTCACCAACCACGTCGGCCGCCTCACGCTGGAGAACAAGCCGATCGAGGCGAGCGACGCCGGCTTTCTGGCCCACGTCCAGCGCATGCGCGACGGCATCTTCCCGGCCATCGACCAGGTGATGACCTGCGCGCCCGACCACGTGATCATGGCGGTGGCGATCGAGGCCTTCACAGGCGGCGTTGCCGGTGCGGCGGCCTTGCAGGCCGATCTGGAAAAGCGCGCCGGCGTCGGCGTCTCGATGGGCTCGACCGCGGCGACGGCGGCGCTGACGGCTTTCGGGGCGAAGCGCATCGCCGTCCTCACCCCGCATCAGCCGAAAGGCGACGAGACGGTCGCGTCCTATCTGACCGAGGCCGGCTTCGACGTGAAGCGCATCGTCGGCCTGCGCTGCGCCTCGCCGTTCGCCATCGCGCAGGTGCAGCCGGCGACCTTGCGCAAGGTGCTGCGCGAGATCGACGGCGACGACATCGACGCCATCCTGCAGGTCGGCACGAACCTTGCGAACGGCGCCGTCGCGGCCGAGGCGGAGCGCTGGCTCGGCAAGCCGGTGCTCGCCATGAACGTCGTCACCTATTGGGACGCGCTGCGCCGCAGCGGCATCGACGACCGGCTCTACGGCTTCGGCCGGGTGCTGGAAGAGTTTTGAGGAGCCGCGAATGGCGCAGGAGCGCGTCGTCGTCGTCGGAGCGGGGCCGACCGGGCTGACGGCGGCGCTGTTCCTGGCGCGCGCCGGCGTGCCCGTCACGGTGCTGGAGGCGCGCAGCGAGATCTACGAGGATCCGCGCGCCGCGACGTTCCATCCGCCGACGCTCGAGATGTACGCCGACACCGGCGTCACGGCCGAGCTGCACGCCCGCGGCATCCTCTGCCCGCAATGGCAGTTCCGCGGCCGCGACGAAGGGCTGGTCGCGCAGTTCGACCTCGGCCTTATCGCCGACGTGACGCCCTATCCGTACCGGCTGCAGTGCGAGCAGCACAAGCTGGTCGCGATCCTGACCGACCGGCTCGCCGCCTTCCGCAACGTCGACATCCGCTACGGCGCGCCGGCCGCGACCGTGACCCAGGACGCCGCCGGCGCCGCCGTGATCCTGGAGAACGGCGAGGCGGTGCGCGGCGCCTATGTGATCGGCGCCGACGGTGGCCGCAGCGTGGTGCGCAAGTCGCAGGAGATCGATTTCGAGGGCTTCACGTATCAGGAGCGATTCCTCGTCGTCACCACGACGTTCGACTTCGCCCGGCGCGGCTTCGCCTATTCCTGCTACGTGTCGGATCCGCGCGAGTGGTGCGCCCTGTTCAAGGTGCCGGGCGAGGGTCCGCCCGGCCTGTGGCGCGTCGTCTTCCCGACGCCACCCGAGGCGGCCGCCGAGGATCTGCTGGACCCCGTCGGCGCCGAGACCAGAGTGCGCGGCTTCCTCGCCACCGACGAGCCCATAAAGATCGTCCACACCAATCTCTACACGGTCCACCAGCGGGTCGCGGCGACCTACCGGCGCGGCCGCGTGCTGCTCGCCGGCGATGCGGCTCACGTCAACAATCCGCTCGGCGGCATGGGCATGAACTTCGGCATTCACGACGCGGTCAGCCTCGCCGGCGCGCTCGTGCGCGTGCTCGGCGGCGCGCGCGACGATCTGCTCGACCGCTACGACCGGCAGCGCCGCCACGTCGCCAACGCGTTCCTGCAGGCGATGACCATCCAGAACAAGCGCGTGCTCGAGGAGAAGGATCCGGCGGTCCGCGAGGCCCGCCTGAGCGAGCTGCGCGACACCGCCGCGGACCCCGCCAAGGCCCGCCCGTTTCTCATGCGAACGGCGATGATCGAGGGGCTGCGCGCCGCAGCCGCCGTCGACTGAACGCCGTCGCGCCCCAAGGGACGACACCCCCTTCGAGGAGGACATTCACGAGGGTCGATCGCAACTGACGGGACCGGGACCCGCCGCGCGCGAGAGCACAAGGTCGGAGCGGAGCGAGATATGACGACACGACGTGCGCTGCTGAAGTCGCTGGCGGCCGGAGCCATGGTGGCCGGGGCCGGACCCCTGGGCCTGCCGCTGTCGGCGCGGGCGAGCGGCTGGCCGGACCGGCCGGTCCGCATCCTGGTGCCGTTCGCGGCCGGCGGAAACACCGACGGCATCGCCCGTCTGCTCGCCGCCCATCTGAGCGAGCGGCTCGGCCAGCAGTTCGTGGTCGAGAACCGCACCGGCGCGGGTGGCACCATCGCGGCCGAGGCGACGGCGCGATCGCCCGCCGACGGCTACACCCTGATGGTCGCGGCCGTCGCCCAGATGGCCGTGTTCCCGGCGATCAAGAAGACGAACTACGATCCGCTGACCGACTTCACGGCGATCAGCAACGTCGCCAGCAACCCGTTCTGCCTGGTCGTCCACCCGTCCTTCCCGGCCCAGACGCTGCCCGAGCTCGTCGCCTACGTGAAGGAGCGCCCCGGCAAGGTCGTCTACGCCTCCGGCGGCAACGGCAGCATCAGCCATCTCACCATGGCGCTGTTCGTCAAGCGCGCCGGCCTCGACATGATGCACACGCCCTATCGGGGCGGCGCGCCGGCCGTCGCCGACGTGATCGCCGGCCATGTGCCGATGTATTTCGGCAATCTCTCGGAGGCGCTGCCGCATGCCGGCGGGGCGCTGCGCGCGATCGCCGTATCGGGCGCCACCCGCGCGCCCAAGCTGCCGGCCGTGCCGACCGTCGCCGAGCAGGGCTATCCGGGCTTCAAGACCGACACCTGGAACGGCCTGATCGCGCCGGCCGGCACCCCGAAGGAGATCGTCGACCTCCTCGCCCGCGAGGTGAAGGCGGCCCTGAAGGAGAAGAAGACGCTGGAGCAGCTCGACAGCTTCGGGGTCGACCCGATCGGCTCCACGCCGGACGAGTTCAAGGCGACCATCGCGGCCGACGTCGCCCTGTGGCGCGAGGCCGTCAAGGACGCCAACGTGTCGCTGTAGGAGAACCGCGGCGTCCGGATACCGTCCCGCCGGTGCGCAGTGACCTCGATCCGTCATCCTGAGCCGCCCGGCGGGAGCCGGGCCTCGCAGGACGACGGCCGGAGCGCCTCGACCGTCGCCCTTCGACGACCGCGCTGTGCGCGGCCACTTCGGGGCGACGGAGCAACGTGGTGCCCGATCGCCTCACCCTGCCCGCACGCTCCGCAAGAAGCGCTCGACGTCGCCGCTCAGATGGTCGGCGTCGGACGCCATGGTCTCGACCGACTCGAGCACGGCGTCGCTCGCCGTGCCGGTCTCGCGGCTCAGCGCCGCGACGTTGCCGATGGTGCGGGTGACGGCCTGGGTGCCGCTCGACGCCTGCTGGACGTTGCGCGAGATCTCCTGCGCGGCCGCGCCCTGCTGCTCCACGGCGGCGGCGATCGCCGCCATCTTCTCGTCGATGCCGCCGATCGTGTGGGCGATCGAGCGGATCTCGCCGACCGCCGTCTCGGTCGCCGACTGGATGTCGGCCACCTGCCGGGCGATCTCGTCGGTCGCCTGAGCGGTCTGGCCGGCGAGCCGCTTCACCTCCTGCGCCACCACGGCGAAGCCCTTACCGGCCTCGCCGGCACGCGCCGCCTCGATCGTCGCGTTGAGCGCCAGGAGATTGGTCTGGCCGGCGATCTGGGTGATCAGCTCGACCACGGTGCCGATGTGCTTGGCCGACGCGGCGAGCGCGTCGACGGTCGTGTTGGTGCGCTCGGCCTGGACGACCGCCTCGCGGGCGCCGGCGGCGCTCGCCTGCACCTGGCGCGAGATCTCGCTCACCGAATGCGACAGCTCCTCGGTCGCCGCGGCGACCGCCTGGACGTTCATGGTCGCCTGGTCGGCGGCGGCCGCGACGGCGGCGGCCTCCTCGCTCGACCGGCCCGCGATGGTGCGCATCGCCGCGGCCGTCGAGCGCAGCTCGCCGGCCGAGCGGCCGAGGCTGTCGATCACGTTCTTCGCGGTGCTGTCGAAGCGTTCGCAGGCGCTGTTCACGGTGCCGGCGCGTTCGAGCTGGCTCTGCTGGGCGGCCGCGTGCTCGGCGGCGAGCCGCTCGGCGGTCGCCGCCCCCTGGCGCAGATTCTCCAGGGCCACCGCCATGGCGCCGAACTCGTCCTGATGGGCCGGCGGCGGCACCGGGGTCGCGTAGTCGCGGACCCGCAGCCGTTCGATCGAGGCGAGCAGCGAACGCACCGGCGCGGCGAAGCGCCGGCGCACCACGATCCAGCCGAAGAGGGCGACGGCGAGCGCCGCCGCGAAGGCGACCGACTGGGCGACCAGATTGGTGAGCGCCGCCGCGCGGTCGCGGTCGCCCTGGGCGATCGCCTCGTCGAGCGCGCCGATCGCGACCGCGACGATCGCGTCGAACGGCGCCTGGCAGGTGGCGGTCCATTCGGCCGGCGGCATCAGCGGCGCCGTGCCGGTGCCCAGGCGCGACGTGACCTGGTCGATCTTGGCGTTGGCGGCGTCGATCTGGCCGCGCGCCTCACGGAACGACGCTGCCACGGCCGCCGGCGCACCCGGGCGTGCGAGCAGCTCGTCGATTCCGGCGAGGCTCGACGCGAGGACGGCGCGGTGCTGTCCGTGGGTGATCTTCTGGGCCTCGCTGGCCGCCTGGCCGGAGTTGACGTTGCCGCGCAGCAGCGAGCATTGCAGGCCGTAGCGGTCCCGCGCCTGCCAGGCGAAGCGCCGCACCTGGACCATCTCGCCGATCAGCGGGTGGCTCATGCGGGCGCGGTTCGACACCGCGCTCGAGGCGTTGTTGAGCTGCTCGAAGATGCCGCGCGAGTCCTGCCAGGCCGCGATCCGCTTCAGGTCGCGCTCCTTGCGCGGCCGCTGGGCCTCGGCGATCAGGAGCGGGTAATGCGACGCCGCGACGGTCCATTCGCGGGCGATCGCCGCGTCGAGGGCGTCGCGGTCGGGCACGTCGATGGCGGCGAGGGCCGCGCGCGTCGCCTCGTAGCGGGCGGTCGCGCTCCGTTGCAGCGCATCGAGCTTCGGCGTCGGGTCGTCCTCGGCGATCAGCGCCGTCATGGCGCTGCCGCGCTGGCCGCGGAGATCCCGGATCGCCTCGAAGATCGTCTTGTCGGCGGCGGCGAGCATCTGCGCCTCGCTGCTGGCCCGGAACTGCCCGACCGCCGCGACCATGCGCAGGCCGGTCGAGACCAGCACGCCGCCGGCGAGCAGCACCAGCACCGACGTCAGAAGTGTACCGACCGACCGCGATGCCATCGCTCGCCCCCGTGATCCCCATTCACGCGGACATCATGCTATGGAGTGGTAACGCAATGGCTAATAAGGCGGTAAGCTCGGCCGCCGCGCGACCCCGGCGCGTCTCCCGTCGGGGGAGGGGACGTGGCGCCGCGCGGTCGCGGCCGCCCGGCGGATCAGTCGATCTTGCGCAGCGGGCCGAGGTCGATCTTCTGGTTCGGCAGGGTCGTCACTTCCTTGTCGATCTGCAGGCAGGTGAGGAGCTCGACATAGCTCGGCTGCTCGGTCCCCGCCTCGGCGATGCAGCCCTGGCGCTGCTTGGCCGTCCACTTGCTCCAGTCGGCGACGAGCTGCTTGCGGGCGTCCTCCTCGGACTGCAGGCAGCTCTTCAGCGCCGCCTCGGTGTCGGAGCCGCCACGGCAGCTCGGCCGCACGTCGAAGGTCGGAACCTGGTCGGAGGCGAGCGCCGGACGCTCCGCCGCGGGCACGGCGAGAGCGGCGGCGATCAGGGCAAGGGCGAGCGGCGACAGGCGCATGGGACATCCTCCTCGGTCCTGACCGTCTAGCAAAGCGGCATTACCGCTCTCTTACGGTGCGGCGCACGACGGTGCTTCACTGTGCCGCTCTTTGCGCCGGGTTCCAACCGCGAAGTCTCCTCCGCCCGCCGCGGCGTCGCGCTTGCCGGTCCGGCCGTTGGCGGCTTTGATGGCGCCTCGCCGCCCGGGAGCCCGCCCATGACCATCGACCTCGTCGCCCTGCCGACCGACGCGCGCTCCGGCCCCCGGTTCGGCGTCCCCGGATCGCGGAGCGCCATCGACACGCCGGCCCTGGTGCTCGATCTCGATGCGGTCGAGTTCAACCTCGCCGCGATGGCGCGGATCGCCCGCGCCGCCGGCGTGGCGCTGCGGCCGCACGCCAAGACGCACAAGTCGACGGCGATCGCGAAGCGGCAGATCGCGGCCGGCGCGATCGGCATCTGCTGCGCCACCATCGACGAGGCCGAGGTGATGGTCGCGGCCGGCTTGCCGGGCGTGCTGATCACGTCGCCGCTGGTCACACGGGGCAAGATCGACCGGCTGATGGATCTGCTCGACCGGGCCGGCGACGTGATGGTGGTGGCGGACGACGTCGGAAACGTCGCCGCCCTCGACGCCGCCGCCGGTGCGCGCGGAAAGACGCTCGGCGTGCTGGTCGACCTCGATCTCGGCCAACGCCGCACCGGGGTCGCCGACGTCGCTGCGGGCGTCCGGCTCGCCCGCGAGATCGCCTCGTGGAAGGCGCTGCGGTTTCGTGGCGTGCAGGCCTATGCGGGCCATCTGCAGCATGTCCCGACCCGGACCGAGCGCGAGGCGCTCGCCCGCACCGCACACGACCGCGTGGCGGCGTTGGTCGCCGAGCTGCGCGCCGAGGGCCTCGCGCCCGCGATCGTCACAGGCGTCGGGACCGGCACGCACGCGATCGATTCCGAAGGCCCCTTCACCGAGCTGCAGGTCGGCTCCTATGTGGTGATGGACGCCGAATACGGCGCCGTCGAGCACGCGCCCGGGGTGCCGTGGCCGTTCCGGCCGGCCCTGTTCGTCGCCGTCGCGGTGGTGAGCGCGAACGTCGCCGGTCAGGTGACGACCGACGGCGGCACCAAGGCGTTCGCGCTCAATGGACCGCTGCCCACCGTGGCGGCCGGTCCGCTCGCCGGCGCGGCCTATGCGTTCGCGGGCGACGAGCACGGGCGACTCGTCGTGCCCGAGGGGGTGCCCCCGCCGCCGCTCGGCACCGTGATCGAATGCACGGTGCCGCATTGCGACCCGACCGTCGCGCTGCACGACGCGTATCTCTGCGTGCGCGGCGACCGGCTGGTCGACGTCTGGCCGATCGACGCCCGCGGCCGGCGCGCCCCCGTCCCGCCCGGCTGACGCGAGCCCGCTCTCCCGGCGATTGCGTCGGGCGGCGTGGTCAACCGTTTACTGATCCGAACGATCGACCTTTACGCGCTTTCGATCCTGGTGTGGAACTACCGTACTCGGGCCGGGGGGCCGGAGGACGAGACCCCATGTTCTTCAGCTCCACCAGCCAGACGTCGCAATCCCGCAAGGGCAACGCCAGGGGCACCTGGGCGCGCGGCGTCGTCGCCTGCCCCAAATGCGCCACCCCCAACACGGTGCAGCGCTTCGAGACGATCGTCGACGAGTTCTCGGTCCGCTGCAGCCGCTGCGGCCAGCGCAGCTTCCACCGCAAGGCCGAGATCGGCGTCCACCAGATGCCGGAGCGACGGCAGAAGAAGCGGTGACGCTCGTCGGTCACGGACCGGCCGATCGGTGAGCATAGCCGCATTAATCCGGCATTAGCAGTCACGTCCTATAAGAGAGAACCCCCGCAAAGCTGGCACGAGGATGCGGCGCCATGTCGGGGATCCTTCATTCCATCAAGGTCAAGGTGTGGGCGCTGGTGGCGCTGGCCGGGCTCGCCTGCGCGACGGTGGCCGGCGCGGCGCTGTGGATCACCTACAGCCGCATGCACGACGACCGGGTGGCCGCGCTGAAGCAGATCGTCGAGGTCGGCCATACGCTGGCGGCCAAGTTCGAGGCGGACGAGCGGGCCGGCAAGCTGACCCGCGAGGAGGCGATGGCGCGCTTCCGCGACGCCCTGCACGGGCTGCGCTACGCCGGCAACGAGTATCTGTTCGCCCACGGCTTCGATCACGTCGGCTTCGCCCATCCGCTGGCGCCGGCGCTGATCGGCAAGGATCTGAGCGACCTCAAGGATCCGAACGGCGTCTACATCGTGCGCGAGTTCGTCAAGGTCGCGACCGGGCCGGGCGCCGGCACCATCGCGTACATGTGGGCGCGCGACAAGGACTCGCCCCCGGTGCCCAAGCTCACCTATGTGAAGGCGTTCGCGCCGTGGAAGATCTTCGTCGGCACCGGCGTCTACACGGACGACCTGTGGACGGATTTCAAGGCGATGGCGTTCAAGCTCGCCGCCGTGATCGTGGTGGTCGCGCTGCCGGCACTCCTGATGATCGCGTTGGTCGGCCGCAATCTCGCCCGCGCCATCCAGGGGCTCGGCGACAAGACGCGGGCGCTCGCCGCCGGGGATCTGACCGTGGCGTTCCCCGAGGCGGAGCGGCGCGACGAGCTCGGCGCCATGGGCCGGGCCATGCAGGTGTTCAAGGACAACGCCGCCGCCAAGGCACGGCTCGAGGCCGAGCACGCGGCCGCCGCACGCCGCGCCGCCGAGGACAAGCGTGCCGCCATGACGGCGCTCGCCGGCCGCTTCGAGGCGACGGTCGGCAGCCTGATCGCCGAGGTCTCGCGCGGCGCCGTCGACATGGAGGCCCGCGCCCGCACCATGACGCGGTCGGCCGAGACCTCCGGCGCGCTCGCCGGCACGGTCGCGGCCGCCACCGGCCAGACCTCGGCCAATGTCCGCTCGGTCGCCGCGGCGACCGAGGAGCTGTCCTCGTCGAGCCAGGAGATCGGCCGCCAGGTGACGCAGTCGGCCGCCGTCGCGCGCCGCGCGGTCGGCGACGCCACCCGCACCGACGCGGTGATGCGCAGCCTCGCCGCGGACGCCCGCAAGATCGGCGACGTCGTCGCCCTGATCCAGACCATCGCGGGCCAGACCAACCTCCTGGCCCTGAACGCCACCATCGAGGCGGCGCGCGCCGGCGAGGCCGGCAAGGGCTTCGCCGTGGTGGCCACCGAGGTGAAGAGCCTCGCCACCCAGACCGCCAAGGCGTCCGAGGAGGTCGCCGCCCAGGTGCAGCAGATCCAGAACGCCACCGACGAGGCCGTGACGGCGCTCGAAGGCATCCGGACGACCATCACGACCATCGACGAGATCACGGCCGGCATTGCCTCCGCCGTCGAGCAGCAGGGGGCGGCGACCCGCGAGATCGCCCGCAACGTCCAGGAGGCGGCGACCGGCACGCACCACGTCGCCGCCACCATCGGCGGGGTGACCGAGGCCTCGGACGCGGTCGGCCGGGCGGCCGCCGACGTGCTCGGCGCCGCCGGCGCCCTGTCGGCCCGCTCCGGGCGGCTGCGCCAGGAGGTCGACGGCTTTCTGGCGGCCGTGACGGCGGCCTGACGCGGCGGCGACTTAGGCCGTGCCGGCGGCCCGGGAGGCGAGGCCGACCGACGCTCCGACCGACGCTCCGACCGGCGTTCTCGCGGCTTGACCCGCGCGGCCGTCCTCCCTATTTTCCGCCCCCGACGCGCAGTCCCGGCCCCGGGCCGAGACGCTGCGCCAAGACTTCCACCCGATCCCGCCTCGCCGGGCCACAGGCTCGGCCGCGCGAGGATCGTTTTGCCCATTCACCCGTGGCCTCGGCCCACGGCGTGCCGAGGACGAGCCATGAAGATCCGCAACTCGCTCAAGTCGCTGCGCGGGCGCCACCGGGACAACCGCCTGGTCCGCCGCAAGGGCCGCGTCTACATCATCAACAAGACCCAGCGTCGCTTCAAGGCTCGCCAGGGCTGAGGTTCGCGTCGTCGGACCGGCACCGCCGTCTCGCGCGGCCGTGATCGGGCCGGACGGGCCGCGCCCTTGCCGGGCGCGCGCCGGGCGCCCTAGACTGTTCCGATGAGCAGTCGACGGCCGGACTTCAGACGTCTTTCCGCCTTTCGATCGGTCGCCGCGGCCCTCGCCGCCGGCGGCCTTTTGGCGTCTCTCGCGATGACTGCGCCGGCGACGGCGCAAACGGCGCCGCCGGGCGCCGCGCCCGGCGCCGAGCCCGACTGGGTGGAGCCGCCCGCCAAGGTGCCGAAGCTCCCGCAGGGCGATCCGACCCGCAACCTCGACACCCTGTTCGGCGCCCTCAAGGTCGCCCCCGACGAGACCACGGCCAAGGCGGTCGAGAACCGCATCTGGGCGGTCTGGCTCGCCTCCGGCAGCGACACCGTCAACTTGCTGATGGCCCGCACCAAGGCGGCGATCGACAAGGACGACCACGCGCTGGCGATCCGGCTCCTCGACGCCGTGGTCGAGATCAAGCCCGACTATGTCGAAGGCTGGAACCGCCGCGCCACCGTGTTCTTCCTGAAAAAGGACTACGCCGCCGCGCTCGCCGACCTGCGCCAGGTGCTGCGCCGCGAGCCCCGCCATTTCGGCGCGCTCGCCGGGCTGGGCACCATCATGCAGGAGATCGGCGACGAGAAAAACGCGCTCGACGCCTATCGCAAGGCGCTCGACGTCAACCCGCACCTCAAGGGCATGGCCGACAAGGTCCGCGGCCTGACCGAGAAGGTCGAGGGCCGGCCGATCTGAGGCTGACCGCCAGATCCGCCAACCTTTCTCCGTCACCCCGAGGTGCTCGCCGGAGGCGAGCCTGAGGTGCTCGCCGGAGGCGAGCCTCGAAGGGCGACGGCCGGGTCGGGGCCGCATCCTTCGCGGCCCCGCTTCGTCGGGCACCCCAGGATGACGGTCTAGGGGAAAGCCGCCTACTCGGCTGCCTTCGGGCTCACATAGGCGATGCGCACCATGTTGGTGGCGCCCGGCATGCCGAGCGGCATGCCGGCGACGATGATGATGCGGTCGCCGGCGCGGGCGAAGCCCTGGGCATGGGCGGTGCGGCAGGCGCGCTCGACCATGTCGTCGGGATCGCGCGCGTCGGCGTCGACCACGGCGTGGACGCCCCACACCAGCGCCAGCTTGCGCCCCGTGGCGAGGTTGGGCGAGATCGACACCACCGGCACGCTCGGCCGCTCGCGCGCCACCCGAAAGGCGGTCGCGCCCGACGAGGTCCACGACACCACGGCCGAGAGGTCGAGCGTCTCGGCCATCTGGCGGGCGGCGGCCGCGATGGCGTCGGCGCCGGTGCGCTCGGGCGGCGCCCGCAGGCCCTGGATCACGGTCTCGTAGGTCGGGTCGTGGTCGACCTCCTCGGCGATCCGGTTCATCGTCGCGACCGCCTCGACCGGGTACTGGCCGGAGGCGGATTCGGCCGACAGCATCACGGCGTCGGCGCCCTCGAAGATCGCGGTCGCCACGTCCGACACCTCGGCGCGGGTCGGCACCGGGCTCGAGATCATCGATTCGAGCATCTGGGTCGCCACCACGACGGGCTTGCCGGCGCGCCGCGCCTCGCGGGTGATCTGTTTCTGGATGCCCGGCACCTTCTCCAGCGGCATCTCGACGCCGAGATCGCCGCGCGCCACCATCAGGGCGTCGGCGGCGTCGAGGATGTCGGCGAGATCACGGACCGCCTGCGGCTTCTCGATCTTGGCGAGCAGACCGGCGCGGCCGCGGGTGATCTTTCGCGCGGCGGCGAGATCCTGGGCGCGCTGGACGAACGACATGGCGATCCAGTCGGCGCCGGCGTCGAGCGCCGCCTCCAGGTCGCGATGGTCCTTCTCGGTCAGGGCCGGCAGCGGGATCGTCGTATCGGGCAGGCTGAGGCCTTTTCGGGCGGTCAGCCGGCCGCCGACCTCGACCCGGGTGATGGTCCGTTCGGGATGCGCCTCGACCACGGTGAGGCGCAGCTTGCCGTCGTCGAGCAGCAGGCTGTGGCCGGGCTCGAGCGCGGCCAGCACCTCCGGATGCGGGACGTGCACGCGCTCGGCCGTGCCGGGCGTCGGGTCGGCGTCGAGCACGAAGGTCGCGCCGCGGTCGAGCATCACGGCGTCGGTCGCGAAGGTGCCGATGCGCAGCTTGGGGCCCTGCAGGTCGGCGAGGATGCCGACCGGGCGGCCCAGATCCTCCTCCACGCTGCGGATCATGCGCACCATCTCGCGCAGCCGCTCCGGCGTGGTGTGGCTCATGTTGATGCGGAACACGTCGGCGCCGGCCTGGAACAGGCGGGCGATCGCCGCCTGGTTGGCGCTGGCGGGTCCGAGGGTGGCGACGATCTTCACACGCCGCTGGCGTCTCATCGAGAAGGGCTTCCGGGGAAAGGCTGTGGGCTCGGCGGGCGCCCTTGCGCGGGCGGCACCGCCATGAAGGAGGGCGAGCCGGGCGCCGAGGGCGGGGCCCCGGCCGGCCGCTGCGAGGACTGCTCGTTGGAATCGGTCAGCTGCACCGTCCAGGTCTGTTGCTCGCCGGTGTCGACCTCGAAGAAGCCGGTCCGGTCGTAGCCGCGCGCCAGACAGTCTTCCGTCCCGCGAATCGTGAACTCTTTGTCGCGCGTGCACATGAAGGCCTGACCGGACCACTCGCCGCCCCGGTCGTAATCTACGGCATAGATGTAATAGTATCGTGCAACCAGCGTGCCACGGAGCAGCGTCTCGCAGGTGCGGGCCGGCAGGTTCCACCAGCCCTCGGTCGCCCAGCCGTCGCCGTCCTTGTAGCCGACCGCGACCCCGACCCGCCCGGCCGTGTTGTTGCACATCCGGAAATCCGCCCGGGCGGGACTGCCCGCGTCGGCGAGCAGGAGCAGGCCGGCCGCGCCGATCGCCGCGCCGACGGCCGCGGCCCGCCGCGCCCCGGTCGGGAGCGCCCGGCGGGCGACGGTGGGAGGGGTTTCGCGCTGTGCCATTCCGGGCCGTGTCGTCCCTGCCGGGCCGATCACCGGTCGACCAGAATAGCCCGGAAATCGTTGATGTTGGTGCAGGTCGGCCCGGGCCGCAACAGGTCGCCGAGCCGCTCGAAGAAGCCGGTGGAATCGTTGTCGGCAAGAAACGCGGCGGGATCGAGGCCGAGCGCGCGCGCCCGTGCCACGGTGGTCTCGTCGACGAAGGCGCCGGCCGGATCGTCGGCCTTGCCGCCGCCGCCGTCGATGCCGTCGGTGTCGGCGGCGAGCGCCGCCACGCCGGGCAGGCCGTCGAGGGCGGCCGCGAGCGCCAGCACGTATTCCTGGTTCGGCCCGCCGCGGCCCTTTCCACGCAACGTCACGGTCAGCTCACCGCCCGACAGGATCACGGCGCGGCGGTGCTGGGCGACGAACTCCTTGGCGATGGCGGCGTGCTGGGCCGCGACCGTGCGGGCCTCGCCCTCCAGCCGGTCGCCGAGCAGCAGGCAGTCGAGCCCGGACGCCCGGACCTTGGCCTCGACCTGCTCGAAGGCATCCTGCGGCCGCGCCACGATCCGGTAGTCGAGATCCGCGAAGACCGGGTCGCCGGGCTTGGGCGTCTCGTTCGCCGGGGTCTCCAGCGCCGCCTTGATCTCGTCCGGGATGTCGAGACCGTAGCGGGCGACGATGGCGCGGGCGTCGGCGAGCGTCGTCGGATCCGGCACGGTCGGGCCGGAGCCGATCACGCTCGGATCGTCGCCGGGCACGTCGGAGATCGACAGCGTCACCACCTTGGCCGGATGGGCGCGCGCCGCGAGCCGGCCGCCCTTCAGCCGGGAGAGATGCTTGCGGACCGTGTTGATCTCGCCGATCGCCGCCCCGCAGCGCAGGAGCTGGCGGGTGACGGCCTGCTTGGCGGCGAGCGAGATGCCCGCGGCCGGCGCGATCCAGTTGGCCGAGGCGCCGCCCGACACCAGCACCAGGACGAGATCGTTCGGCCCGGCCGCGTCGGCGAGCGCGAGCGTCGTCTCGGCGCCGGCGAGACCGGCCGCGTCGGGCACCGGATGTCCGGCCTCGACCACCTCGATCACCCGGCCCTTGCGGCCGTGGCCGTGCCGCGTCACCGCGATGCCGGTCAGCCGGTCCTTGGGCAGCCGCAGCTTGTCGAGGTAGTGCGCCTCGACGGCCTCGACGGTCGCGCCGGCGGCCTTGCCGGCGGCCAGCACGACGACCCGCCCAGTCTCCGGAGGAGCCGGCAGCGCCGGGGGCAGGCAGACCGAAGGATGCGCGGCCGCGACGGCCGCCTCGTACAGCTTGACCAGCAGATCGCGGCTCGGGCTCATTGCAACCTCTGATGTTTTCGTCGGCGCGCCACGGCAGCGTCGCGGCACGCCGCGGAGCGTTCGCCTTATAGAGCCTCGCCGGGAGAAAGCATCCCGGAGAACTACGCTGGCACCGGGCACGACCGGCATGCGATCGGCGTGCGGCTGGCGGATGGCTGGCGAGCGTGCGTGGCCGGCCCTATCTTGCCGATCAGCGGAGACCCATCATCATGACCCAGACCCCCGACCGTTCCGACCTGTTCGGTTCCCTCGACGCGCTCGATCCGGCCGTCCGCACGGCGCTCGAAGCCGCCGTGTTCCGGCGGCTCGTCGCGCATCTGCGCGACCGCACCGATGTGCAGAACATCGACCTGATGAATCTCGCCGGCTTCTGCCGCAACTGCCTGTCCAACTGGCTCAAGGACGCCGCCGACGCGACCGGCGTGCCGCTCTCCAAGGACCAGAGCCGCGAGGCCGTCTACGGCATGCCCTACGACACCTGGAAGGCGACCTACCAGCGCGAGGCGACCCCCGCCCAGCAGGCCGCCTTCGCCAAGACCCACACGCACGGCTGAACCCACACGCACGGCCGAGCGCCCCGCGATCCACGGTCGAGGCTTTTCGCCCACACGTCCGGCTTTTTTGCGCGGGCGTGTGGATGATGTGGATCGCGGCCCTCCTGCCCTCGCGTCGCCTTGACGGGCTGGCAGAATTGGCCCGTATCAGCCGAAACACGTTTTTCGTCGAGGACCGAGATGCCCGCAACCGCCGCCGCCGATGCCCGTGCCGACAAGAATCGCGCGGAGCGGTTCGCCCAGGATCAGCTCCGTGCCTTCGTCGAGCGCATCGAGAAGCTGGAAGAAGAGAAGAAAGCGATCGCCGACGACATCAAGGACGTGTTCGCCGAGGCGAAGGGCAACGGCTACGACACCAAGGCGCTGCGCGCCGTGATCCGCCTGCGCAAGCAGGACAAGGACGAGCGCGCCGAGCACGAGGCGATTCTCGAGACCTACAAAGCCGCCCTCGGGATGATCTGAGACGGTGCGCACCGGTCGTCCGGGCGTTCTCACCCTCTCCCTCAGGGAGAGGGTCGGTGCGCGCCGCAGGCGAGCACCGGGGTGAGGGTTTACGGCGGCAGTTGGTGACCTCGGCAGCCCCTCACCCGGACGTCGCGCCTTCGGCGCGAACCCCGATCTCTCCCCGCCGGGGAGAGGCGAAGATCGTGCCCGCTGATGGGCCCGAAGCTCTTGCCCCTCACGCCCAGATCGCCATGCGCAGACCGTGGCGGTCGCGCGGCGGCGGATCGGGGAACGACCTCGCGGTCTTCGCGCGAAGGCGTCGCGCCGTGACGGCACAGGCGAGCGCATCGAGAAGATCGTCCGGTCCGGCACCCTTGGGCGGCGGCGCCTCGACGGCCGCGGCGGGCAGGCCGGCGGCGATCAGAAGGTCGCGCCGCTGCGCCAGCCCGGGCGGATGAGGACGGCTCTTCACCTTCTTGGGCGTGCACAGCGGACGCATCCCGTTCATCTGCCAGAACGCCACCTCGGGATGCGTCTCGAAAATCCGCTCGGCCAGCGCGGGCCGCTCGACGAGCAAGCGGTCGACCTCGCGGATCTTCGGGAACAGGCAGAACGTCTGAAGCGCGACCTTGCGTGGCGGGTCCGAGGTCGTCAGCGCGACGGCAGACGCTCGCCTGTGGGCGGCCAGTGTCGCCGACCAGTCGGCCGGCGGCTCGGTCTCGGCGTGAACAGCGGCGCGCGACGGCACCGAGAAGACCGAGGATTGTCGCGCGCCAAGCAACGACCGCACGGCGGTCTCCGCCTCGCGGCCGCCGGGACCGACCCGGTCGGGCAGGCCGATCGGCATGTCGACGGCGATCACGACAGGCTTTTCGGGGGCCGCGACGATGTCGGCAAAGCACCGCTCGACCCGCACCCGCACGGCGTCTCCGGCCGGCGCCACGAAGGCGACGATCCAGCCGCCCGGGCATCCGTCGACCCCCGCCAGCCATTCATGGTCCATAAGGTTTCGTTCTTCCAACAGCGCCACCCGACGTCTGTTCGGGATCGCGGCGATTCCCCGCGCCGGGAAGGTTCCCACACCGGAACGAAATGCTCTAGGGTCGCGGCGCCGCTCCGCCCCGCACCCCCGGCGCGAGTGCCCCGCTTCCGGAGACAGACCATGACGATCCGACCGCGCCGCAGCGTGCTCTACATGCCGGGCTCGAATCCCCGTGCGATGGAGAAGGCCAAGACCCTGCCGATCGACGCCGTGATCCTCGACCTCGAGGATTCGGTCGCGCCGGACGCCAAGGGCGAGGCCCGCAAGCTGGTCGCCGAGACCGTGAAGGCCGGCGGCTTCGGCCGGCGCGAGGTGTTCGTGCGCGTCAACGGCGTCGACACGCCCTGGTTCAGCGACGACCTCGACGCCGTCGTGCCGGCCAAGCCGGACGTGATTCTGGTGCCGAAGGTGTCCAGCCCGGACACGCTGGAGATGATCGGCCAGCGCCTGCTCGACATGCACGCCGACAGCAAGATCCGCATCTGGATCATGATCGAGACGCCGCTGTCGATCTTCAACATCCAGGCGCTCGCCGCCTGCGCCGGCGACACCGAGACGCGGCTCGGCGGCTTCGTGATGGGCACCAACGATCTCGCCAAGGAGACGCGGGTGCGCCTGGTGCCGGGTCGCGCGCCGATGATCGGCTGGCTCGCCACCTGCGTGCTCGCCGCCCACGCCTACGGGCTCGACATCGTCGACGGCGTCTACAACACGCTCTCCGACATGGAGGGCTTCGAGCGCGAATGCCGCGAGGGCCGCGATCTCGGCTTCGACGGCAAGACGCTGATCCATCCGAATCAGATCGCGCCGTGCAACGCGGTGTTCTCGCCCAGCGCCGACGAGGTCGCGCTGGCCCGCAAGATGATCGCCGCCTTCGAGCAGCCGGAGAACCGCGGCAAGGGCGTGGTGCAGATCGACGGTCGCATGGTCGAGCGCCTGCACGCCGAGATGGCCCAGCGCACCGTCGCGATCGCCGACGCGATCGGGGCGGAGTGAACCGACGAACTGATCCGTTCGCCGTCGTTCCGCAGCGCCCCGGAATGAACGGCTGATTCAAATCCTCTGCCGGAACCAGACGCGGGGGCCGCGAAAGGCCCCCGGTCCCCTCACGCCGCCGCGGTGGTGGCCGGCGGGGCCGGGTCGGCCGGTGTCTCGGCGGCTAGCCCGGCCAGCACCGGGGTCAGCCGCTGCATCAGCGCCGCTTTGTAGAGCGGCTTGGCGATGAAGTCGGTCATGCCCGCCTCCCGGCAGGTCGCGGCGTCCTCGGGGAACGCGTTGGCGGTGAGCGCCACGATCGGGATGCGGCTCCACGCGCCGCCGAGCGCCCGAATCTCGCGCGTGGCCGTGATTCCGTCCATCTCCGGCATGCGCATGTCCATGAACACGATGTCGAACATGTGGGCGCGTGCCTGCTCGACCGCGTCGCGGCCGTTGGCGGCGATCACCAGGGTCGACGGCACCCCCTGCAGGAGCTTGGCGAAGACGAGCTGATTGGTCGCGTTGTCCTCGGCGAGCAGCACGCGGATCGGCCGCCCCGGCGCGGCGGCGGGCGAGGTCGTTCCGTCGGCCGCCGTGCCGTCGACCGCCACGGGCGGCGCGGCCGTCTCGGGAATGGGCAGCGTCAGCGTCACCGTGACGGTGGTGCCGGCGCCGGCCTGCGACTCGACCCGGATGGTGCCGCCCATCAGGTCGAGGAGGCGCTTGCAGATGGCGAGCCCCAGCCCGGTGCCGCCGAACCGGCTGGAGATCGAAACGTCGGCCTGGCCGAACTCGGTGAACAGCCGATCGATCTTGTCGGCCGCGATCCCGATGCCGGTGTCTCGCACGACGCACCGGAGCGTCGCCTCGGTCGAACTCCGGCCCGTGCAGTACAGCTGGACCTCGACCGTGCCGGCGGCCGTGAACTTGATCGCGTTGTCGAGCAGGTTGAGCAGCACCTGGCGCAGCCGCGCGCCGTCGCCGATCAGCTCGGCCGGCAGGCCGGGATCGACCAGCACGCGTAGCGTCAGGCCCTTGTCGTGAGCCCGCGGCCCGACGATGCAGACGACCTTGCCGACCACGGTGGCGGGCGAGAACGGCGCCGCGTCGAGCTCGAGCCGGCCGGCGTCGAGCTTGGAGAAGTCGAGCACGTCGTTGAGGATGTGCAGGAGGTCGGCGCCCGAGCCGGCGATCGTCTCGGCGAGATGGCGCTGCTCCGCATCGAGCTTGGTGTCGAGCAGCGCCGAGGAGAGGCCGATCACCGCGTTCATCGGTGTGCGGATCTCGTGGCTCATCATGGCGAGGAAGGCCGACTTGGCCGCGGTCGCCTCCTCGGCCACGCGGAGCGCCTGCTCGGTTCGGTCGATCTGCTCGCGCAGGCTGCTCTGCACCTCCTCGTGCTCGTCGGTGGCGCGCTTCAACGCCCGGATCGGCACCAGATAGGCGCACACCAGGATCACGCCGCCGGCGACGAGGCCGAGCAGCAGGACGAGCCCGCTCTGGATCAGCAGCGGCCAAAGGTCGGCGGTCGCCCGCACGGTGCCGACGGTCTGGCCACGCACGACGATCGGCCGCTCGACCGTGTAGGTCGGCGCCGCGAGCGCCGGGCCGGTCTCGGCCACCTGTTGTCCCTTCGCATCGACGACCCTCAGGCTCTCGCCGATCCGGTAGTAGTCGATGAAGTCGGCCAGCCGGTGCGAGGCGAACCGCCAGGCGTCGCCCTGCGTGTAGGCGTATTCGGCGATCCGGCGCGCCGCCAGCTCGGCCCGGTAGCCGAGCTTGGCCTGTTCGTCCCGATAATGCGAGAGCCCGAACAATAGCGGCCCGACCAGGCTTGTCAGGATCGTGACGGCCAGGACGACCGCCCGGACGAAACGATTCAGGATCTTGAACGATTGGGATGGGCTCATCGCGCTACTCGATCGGAATCGCGCCGTGGGCTCGGAAAAGGCCGATCCCGGCGGGGGATCGCAGATAGGACAGCAGGCGGGTCGTCTTCGGGGACGGCTCGCCCTTCGTCACCGCGCAGATCGCCACCCACAGCGGATAGGTCCGGTCTTCCGGGGAGACGACGCGCGGCACGACGTCGTCCAGTGCGACCTCGCGCAGATCGAGCTTCTCGGCGCGCAACTGCAACAGGCTCATCACGGCGAACGAGCCGACGACCCGCTGCGCCAGATCGGCGTTCTCCTGATCCGTGGTCGCGACCGGAACGCCGGTCCGTGCATAGGCGGCGTCGAGGGCCGCGCCCAGCTTCGGCTCGAAGGCGACCAGATAGCCGTTCTCGGACCCGGCCCGGGTGCGCAGGATCACGTTGAGCGGCGTGCCGTCCGGCCACATCGGCGACGTCTCGCTGTAAATGCGCGGCAGGTCGGTGCTGCGGATGCCGGGCGGCGCCGGATGGGCCGACACGAAGGCCAGCGGCGTGCGCAGGCAGAACGCCTCGACGAAGCCCTTGGCGCGCTCGGCGTCGGTCAGGCGGCGGCCCGTCACGGCGATGTCGACGGCGCCCTCCTGCAGGGCGCGCAGGCCGCCGGGCGTGCCGAGGCTCGGCAGCACCTCGACGAGGGTTCCGGGAGCAGCGGCCGTGAACGCGTCGCCGATCTCCCGGATCGCGGCGAGGGCCATGCCGGTGCCGCCGATCCGAACCGCCGTCCCGGGCGGCGCCGTCGGGCCGGGGGCAGCCGAGTCGGGGGCCGCGATGGCCGGGCCGCCCCACGACGCCGGCGCGAGCAGGGCGATCACGAGAGCACGGCAGGCGGTCCTCCGGCCGACCAAGGTGGCACATGCACGTTGCACCGGGGCGTCTCTCCTCCTCGCGCCGCAACCACCCGTCATCCTAATGGAAGCCGGCGCAACGTCGAGGGGTGGCGGCGAGATGGCGGTTATTCCCGCAGGCTTTTCCCCGCTCCTCATCCGGACAGCTTAGACCGTCCCGGCGAAAGGGGCTCCACCCCGCGACAGCCGGACGCGCTGATTCGGTCGTCCCGCGTCCTGCTCCGGGCGCGGCCGCGTCGGGCTCGCGGTCAGGCCGGCGTGGCGGCCTGCTCCAGGCCGGCCGTGACGAAGTTCACGGCCTGGGGCGCCGTCACGGCGGCGAGAATTTTTTCCATGATGCGGAAATAGCCGAGGTCGACGGTGCCCTCCGCCGTCCCCTCGACCGTGCCGGCCGGATCGGCCGGGTCGAGCGTGAGGTCGAAGCCCTCGCCGGCGTAGCGGAGGCGCGCCCCCGCGGCCGGAACCTCGAGCCGCACCACGCGCCCGGCGAAGCGCCCGACCATGCGCAGGCCGTCGTCGAAGCGCTCCAGGACGAAGCCGTCGCGCTGGGGCGCGTCGTCGAAGGCGGTCCGGCTGCCGAAGAACATCGGCTTCACCAGATAAGGGCCGCCGTCCTCCGGGCACAGCACGTCGCAGGTGCCGCACTCGTTGCAGGCGTCCGCGAAGGTGCCGATCTGCCGCGGCTTCTGCAGCACGAGCGTGCCGATCGGCTCGGCCATCCAGCCGTCCGCGGTCTTCATCAGCCGCTCGATCGGCGTCTCGCCCGGCGGGATCGCGAAGGTGAAGTTCGCGTCGTTCGGGCACACCGGGATGCACTTGTCGCAGGTGAGGCAGTCGAACAGCACGAGGTTGGAGTTGATCTTCTTGGGCGGCGTCGAATGCTCGGCCGCATCGTAGCGGGAGCTCGCCGCCACCTGCGCCGCATAGGCGGCCGTGTTGAGGAGCCGCGCCGCCGAGACCCAAGGCGCGAAGGCGTCGCCCGCCGCGGTGCGCAGATCGCCGCCGGCCGCGAGCGCCGCCTTGCAGGTCGCGACCCGCTCGGGCGAGAGCCCGAGCTCGTCGAGCGCCGCCTCCGCCTTGCCGAAGGCCTTGATCACGTAGGTGTCGATGTCGTCGGCGCCGAGCTCCGCCATCCGGGAGGTCAAGACCTGGAAGAACCGGTAGCCGCGTCGGTAGCCGCCGGGTTTCAGGAAATTCGTGCACACCGTGACGGGCGTCAGCCCGAGCGCCACGGCGTCGGCGAAGTTTCCTTCGTCGATGCCGGCCGAGAAGGAGATCGGGAAGCGGTCGCCGAACACCTTGCGGAAGCGGTCGACCAGCGCGATCGCGATCGGGTGCAGGGGCGGGCCCGACAGATACATGTTCGTCTCGGCGGACGAGAAGAAGCTCTTGTGGTTCTTCACCACCAGCGTGTTGGAGAACTTCACGCCGAAGCGCCGCCCGAGCTTTTCCGCGAGAACGCCGAGCCGGTCGACGAAGCCCGTCACCTGCGTCCAGGTCGCGTCCTTGTCGAAGGCGGCGTCCGGCACGGTCAGCTCGGTGTAGCCGAGCCTGTCGCGCAGGAGTGCCGTGAGCTGGTCACGTCCGAGCAGCGTCGGGTTCAGCTTGACGATCACGTCGATCCCGACCTCCTCCAGCAGGAACGCCGCGATCTTCTCGATCTCCTCGGGCGGGCAGCCGTGGAAGGTCGACAGCGTCAGCGTGTCGGAGAGGCGGGTCGGGAAGGCGAGGTCGCGGAAGCGCGCCCATTCGTCCGGGATCTCGGCCCGCAGCTTCTCGACGACTGCGCTCGCGTCCATCATGCCGGCCATGAAGGCGCGCACCCGCTCGGACCGGATGCCGGCGAGGTCGTAGCCGACGCTCATGTCGAACACGGTCTCGTCGAGCCCGGTGACGACGCCGTCGGCCTTCAGCATCTCGATCAGCATCGACGCCTTCACGTACTCCTCGAGCGACTGCTCGAGGGTGAGCTCCTGCGACCACTCGACGTTGAAGCCGACCGTCTCGACGTCGATGCAGGGGCGCGTGAGCTCCAGCCGGTCCTTGATCTGGACGGTTTTCAGCTCGATCACGCGCCCGCCGGCGAGCCACGACGAGACGATGTTCTGCGCCATCTGGGTGTGCGGCCCGGCGGCCGGCCCGAACGGCGTCGCGACGCGGCGGCCGTGGAACGACACCGACAGGTCGCGTCCAGGCGTCGCCTGCACGAAGAACTTTTGGGGCAGATCGAACGCCGAGCGCCGGAGGGCGAGTTCGCGGAAGAGGCGCGTGACGAGCACGCCGAGCGGAATGGGGACCAGATCGACCATGGCGCCGAAGCTCGCCGCACCGCGGCCGGACCGCAAGTCGGGCGACTACGGACCGGGAAAACCTCGCATCCGTAAGGGCTTCGCGGTGGCGCGAAATCGTCTTGCGGGGCCCCGCACGCGAATACCGGAGCGGCGTCCCCGGCATGGCGGCGCGCTCTCCCCCGTGTTGCCGGCCGGGGGAGGCGCCGTTAGCGTTCAGCCATGACCGCGCCCACCCCCGCCGCCCCGCCGCCCCTGTCCCCCGGGGGAACGCCGCGCGGAGCCTTCGCGCCGTTCCGGCATCGCGACTTCACGGTGCTGTGGAGCGCGACCGTGATCAGCAATGTGGGCGTGTGGATGTATAACGCAGCCGCCGGCTGGCTGATCGCCGTGCTCGACCCGCAGCCCCTGACCGTCTCGCTGGTCCAGGTCGCGACCATGCTGCCGATGGCGCTGGTGGCGCTGCCGGCCGGCGCGCTCGCCGACATCGTCGACCGCCGCCGGCTCCTGATCGTCGTCCAGGCCGCCACCATGGCGGCGTCCGCCCTGCTCGGGCTGATCGTGCTCGCAGGCCTCGCGACGCCCGCCCTGGTGCTCGCCTTCACGTTCGCGGCCGGCGTCGGCGCCGCCATGGTGGCGCCGGCCTGGCAGGCCGTGGTGCCGCAGCTGGTGCCCAAGGCGGACCTGCCGAGCGCCGTCGCGCTCAACAGCGTCGGCATCAACATCAGCCGGGCGCTCGGCCCGGCGCTGGCCGGCCTCGCCATCGCGGCGCTCGGCCTCGCCGCGCCGTTCCTGATCAACGCTCTCGGCTTCGTGCTGGTGATCGGCGCGCTCGTCTGGTGGCGGCGCAAGCCGGCCCGCGCCAGCCAGCTCCCGGCCGAGCGCTTCGGCAACGCCGTCCGGACCGGCCTGCGGCATGCGCGGCGCAACCCGCATCTGCGCGCGACGCTCGCCCGCAGCCTCGGCTTCTTCGTCTGCGCCTCGGCCTACTGGGCGCTGCTGCCGCTGATCGCCCGCGACCTCGTCGCCGGCGGGCCGCAACTCTACGGCCTGATGCTCGGCGCCATCGGGGTCGGCGCGCTTCTCGGTGCGCTCGCGCTGCCGCGCCTGAAGGCGCGGCTCGGCGCCGATCGGCTGGTCGCGGCGGCGACGCTGGCCACCGCTGCGGCGCTCGTCCTGTTCGCGCTCGCCCGGCATCCTGCCGTGGCACTGGCGGCGAGCGTGCTGGCCGGTGCGGCGTGGATCCAGGTGCTGTCGAGCCTCAACGTCTCGGCCCAGGTGGCGCTGCCCGACTGGGTGCGCGGCCGCGGGCTGGCCGTGTTCGTCACCGTGATGTCGGCCGCCATGACGCTCGGCAGCCTCCTGTGGGGAAAGCTCGCCGGGCTGATCGGCCTGTCGCTCGCGCTGGTCGTCGCGGCCGCCGGCTTGGTGGCCGCCATTCCCCTGACCCGGCGCGCAAAACTGCAGACCGGGCTCGGCGTCGATCTCTCCCCCTCGATGCACTGGCCGCAGCCGGTGCTGTCGCAGGAGGTCGCCCCCGACCGTGGCCCCGTGATGGTCAGCGTCGAGTATCGCATCGACCCGAAGGACCGCGAGGCCTTCCTGGAGAAGCTCGCCGTGATGGAGCACGAGCGCCGCCGCGACGGCGCCTATGCGTGGGGCCTGTTCGACGACGCCGCGACCGAGGGCCGCTATGTCGAGACCTTCATGGTCGAGTCCTGGCTCGAGCATCTGCGCCAGCACGAGCGCATCACGCGCGCCGCCCGTGCCCTCCAGGACGAGATCCGCACCCTCCTGCGCCCCGGCTACCCGACCGTGACGCATCTGATCGCGACCGATCTGCCGCGCGGCACCGCGCGGCCCGAGGAGGACGACGGCGCCGCCGCCGCTTAAGGCGCGACCGCCAGGATCACCTTGCCCGTGGTGGCGCGGTCCCGCAGCGCCGAAAGTGCCGCCGGGAGATCGTCGAAGCCGAACACGGCGCCGACATGCGGGCGGATTTTTCCGTGCGCGGCGAGGTCGGACAGGCGGGCACCGACCCGCGCCAGCATCGGCCCGTCGTGGTCGGGATGGAAGTAGACGCCGATCGCCGCGAGGCGCCGCAGCAGCAGCCGGTTGGCCGGGATCTGCGGGATCGTCCCGCCGGAGAAGCCGGTGACCAGCAGGCGGCCGCCCCAGGCGAGCAGGCGCAGCAGATCCTTGCCCTCGCCGCCGACCGAGTCGAGCAGCACGTCGACGCCGCGCCCGTCGGTCGCAGCGATGACCGCGTCGGCGAGTGGCGTCGTGCGGTAGTCGATCGCGACATCGGCGCCGTGCTGTTTCACCAGGGCGCATTTGTCGGGGCCGCCCGCCGCGGCGAGCACGACGGCGCCGAGCGCCTTCGCCACCTCGATCGCCGCGAGCCCGACGCCGCCGGCCGCGGCCGTGATCAGCACGGTCTCGCCCGGCCGCACGACCGTGCTCTCGGTCAGCGCGACGAGCGCCGTGGTGGTGACGATCGGCAGCGCCGCGGCTTCGGCCGGCGCCAGCCCGTCCGGCACCCGCATCGCCAGGACTTCGCGTAGCACGGCGTAGTCCGCGAAAGCGCCGGTCTCGACCTTGCCGGCGACCCGCGTGCCGACCGGGATCGTCACGCCCGCGCCCACCGCCGCGACGGTGCCGGCGAGCTCCTGCCCCATGGTGAAGGGTCGCGCCGGGCGCACCTGATAACGGTCGTCCGCCATCAAGAGGTCGGCGAAGTTCAGCGCCGCCGCCTCGACCCGCACCAGCATCTCGCCCGGTCCCGGCTCGGGCCGCGGCACCGCGCCGAGCGCGAGCCCGTCGATCCCCGGCGCGAGCGAGCGCCAGGCGCGCATCGTGGTGGTCATGCAAGTCCTCGCAAGCTCCGGGCCCACCGTCCGTCATGCGCGGGCTCGACCCACGGCTGTCCGGCACGGATTGTGCTTGAAGAGGTGCACGGCATTGATTCTGC
>NZ_JBHUIW010000029.1:0-66288 GCF_042682915.1 Rhodoplanes azumiensis
CAGAATCAATGCCGTGCACCTCTTCAAGCACAATCCGTGCCGGACAGCCGTGGGGCAAGCCCGGCCATGACGACATCGGACACGACGCCATGACCGACATCGCCGCTCCCTCCAACTCTCTCGTCGATCGCACGCGGACCATCGACGCCGGTGCGCCCGTGGTGGCGGTGGCCTTCATCGGGCTGAAGGGCCGCGAGGTCGCCGCCTTCGCGCTCGGCGAGGACACGGTGCTGCTCACCGGGGACGACGGCGCCGAGCGGCATATCGCCGTCCACGACGGCGGCATCCTGAGCGTGGCGAGCGACGGCGCGCGGCTGATCACGGGCGGCGACGACGGCCGGGTGATGGCGACGGCGCCGGACGGCACCACGAGCGAGATCGCCGCCGACGCCAAGCGGCGCTGGATCGACAATGTCGCGGTCGGCCGCGACGGCGTCGTCGCCTGGTCGGCCGGCAAGGACGTGTTCGTGCGCACGCCGAAGGGCGAGATCCGCACCGCCGAGGTCGGCTCGACGCCGGGCGGCCTCGCCTTCGCGCCGAAGGGCCTGCGGCTCGCGGTCGCCCGTTACGGCGGCGTCGCGCTGTGGTTCCCCAACGCCAAGGAGCCGCCCGAACCGCTCGAGTGGAAGGGCTCGCACACCGGCGTCACCTTCAGCCTGGACGGCCGCTTCGTCGTCACCACCATGCAGGAGCCGTCGCTGCACGGCTGGCGGGTGGCCGACGGCAAGCACATGCGCATGTCCGGCTACGCGGCGAAAGTGAAGTCGGTGTCGTGGACGGCGGACGGGCGCGAGCTCGCCACCGCCGGCGCCGACGCGCTGGTGCTGTGGCCGTTCCACGGTAAGGACGGGCCGATGGGCCAGCAGCCGCGCCTGCTCGCGCCGGCCAAGGATCTGATCGTCGCGGTCGCCTGCCATCCGCGCGAGCCGGTCGCCGCGGTCGGCTACGAGAGCGGCATGGTGCTGCTGGTGCGGCTGGAGGATTCGGCCGAGATCGTCGTGCGCAGGCCGGGCGGCGGCGCCGTCACGGCACTCGCCTGGAACGCCGCCGGCACGCGGCTCGGCTTCGGCACCGAGGCGGGCGACGCCGGCCTCTTGGCGTTGTGACGGCCCTGGCCTAGACGGCGCCGGCGGCCGGCGGCCGGCGGGCGCCGGCGAGTCCGACGCGCTCGAGCGCCTGCTGCACCAGGCCCGCGGCCTTCGCCTCCTCGATCAGCGCGGTCACGCAGGCGAGCGCCGCCGGACGACCCTTCGGCACGGCCACGGCCGTGGTGGTGGAGAGGAACGATCCCGGCAGGATGCGCGAGCCTTCGATCTGCGCCACCAGCCCGGACAGCACCTCGCGACCCATGGCGATGGCGTCGGCGAGCCCGCCATGCATCATCGCGACCGCGTCCTCCGGCGATTCGACCGGGACGTGCGAGGCGCGCGGGGAGGCGCGCAGGGAGGCCCGCAGCGTCGCACTGTTGCGCACGCCGACGATCCGCACGTCCGGGGCGTCGGCTTCGGCGAGCCGGCGAATCGGCGAGCCGGCCGGGACCAGGTAGCTGCTCTGGAGAGTGTGATAGGCGGCGCCGAAGTCGACATGCCGGCGCCGCTCCTCGTCGACCGGCAGGAAGCTGACGTCCCACAAGCCGCGCGCCGCGGTCGCCTGGATCTCGCCGGAACTGGGGAAGGGGACGAACTCGATCGGCAGGCCGGTCGCCGCCGCCAACGCCTCGGCGAGCGCCACCGGAACGCCGCGCAGCGCACCCCCCGCCCGGACCGCATAGACGGCCGACGGTGCTGGGCCGACCGCGATCGCCACGCGCAACCGTCCGGTCGGCGCCAGCTCGGCCGTGAGTTCGCGGTCGGCGAGGATCGCGTGCGCCATGAGCCTTGATAGCACGAGCTCCGGCATCGGCATGGCGATCGACCGGGATTGTCCCCACGGCGAATCAGCGCACCAAATAATATTATGACATCCGTATGGTGAATCAGCTACGACAGATGGCCGCGCGTCACGGGTTCGCGCTCCGGTTTCAGGCGGTTCCGGGATGTGGCGACGGCGGCTCGCCTGCGGGCTTCCGCACGCCGGTCGCGCTGCTAGGGTCTTCGAGGGGCGAATCCCTCCGCCCGTCGGAGACCGCGCATGCATGTGCTCGTGACCGGAGCGGCCGGGATGATCGGCCGCAAGCTCGCCGAGCGGCTCGGCCGTGACGGCGCCCTCGGCGACGCCGCGATCACCACGCTGACGCTGACCGACATCGTCGAGCCGCCGGTGCCGGCGGGCTTCGCCGGCGCGGTACGCCGGGTCACCGCCGATCTCGCCGATCCGGGCGTCGCCGAAAGCCTGGTGTCGGCCCGTCCCGAGGTGGTGTTCCACATCGCCGGCGTCGTCTCGGCCGACGCCGAGCTGAATCTCAAGAAGGGCTACCGGGCCAATCTCGACGGCACCCGGGCGCTTCTCGACGCGATCCGGCGGGTCGCCGACGGCTGGTGCCCCAAGGTCGTGTTCACGTCGTCCTGCGCCGTGTTCGGCGCGCCGTTCCCGGACGTGATCGGCGACGACTTCCATCTGACGCCGCTCACCTCCTACGGCACCCAGAAGGCGATGTGCGAGCTGCTGCTCGCCGACCACAGTCGGCGCGGCTTCCTCGACGGCGTGGCGCTGCGGCTGCCGGCCGTGTGCGTGCGGCCGGGGCCGCCCAACAAGGCCGCCTCGGGCTTCTTCTCGGCGATCATCCGCGAGCCGCTGGCCGGGCGCGAGACCCTCCTGCCGGTCGCCGAAACCGTGCTGCACACCCATGCGAGCCCGCGCGCCACGGTCGGGTTCCTGATTCATGCCGCCGGGCTCTCGCGCGACGTCCTCGGGCCGCGGATCGCCGTCACGATGCCGGGCGTATGCTGTACGGTCGGCGAGCAGATCGAAGCCCTGCGCCGGGTCGCCGGCGATGCCGCGGTCGCCCGCATCAAGCGGGCCCCCGACCCGCTGGTGGAGCGGATCGTCGCCGGCTGGCCGCACCGCTTCGACGCAGCGCGCGCTCGCGCGCTCGGCTTCGTCGCCGAGACGACGTTCGACGAGATCGTCCGCATCCACATCGAGGACGACCTCGATGGGCGAATTCCGGACTGACGCGCGGGCGACCACGGGCTAAACCGTCGCCATGCGATTTCCGACCTCGTTGACCCCGGCGACGCTGCTGCGCCGCTACAAGCGCTTTCTGGCCGATGTGGAGCTCCTGGACGGCACCGTCGTCACGGCGCATGTCGCCAATCCGGGCAGCATGCTGGGGCTCGCCGAGCCGGGCGCACGGGTGTGGCTGTCGCGCTCCGACAATCCGGCCCGCAAGCATGCCTGGTCCTGGGAGCTGGTCGAGGTTGATCTCGGCGCCGGGCTCGAGCTCGTCGGCGTCGACACGGCGCATCCGAACGGGATCGTCGCCGCGGCGATCGCGGCGGGAGGGATCCCGTCGCTCGCCGGTTACGCGACGCTGCGGCGCGAGGTGAGGTACGGGGCGGCGTCGCGCTGCGATCTCTTGCTGGAGGATCCGGCGAAGCCGCCCTGCTGGGTCGAGATCAAGAGCGTCACGCTGATGCGCCGCCCCGGCCTCGCCGAGTTTCCGGACGCGACGACGGCGCGCGGCACCCGCCATCTGGAGGAGCTCGCCGCCCGGGTGGCGGCCGGCGAGCGGGCCGTGATGCTGTTTTTGGTGCAGATCGGCTCGGCCGAGAGGGTCGACATCGCCCGCGACATCGACCCCGCCTACGGGCTCGCCTTCGACCGGGTGCGGGGCGCCGGCGTCGAGGCGATCGCGGTGCGCTGCCGGGTCTCGCTCGACGGCATCGACCTCGACGCGCCGGTTCCGGTGGCTCCGCCCCGGGCCATCACGGCCGTCGTCGTCCCACCGGTCAGGGCCGCGAGCCGACGCGGCGCGCGATCGGGATGACCAGGTGGATCATCGCCAGCACCATGGGCGGCACCACGACGGCGGTCAGCGCCGGGAACGGCCAGCCGGCGGTGAGCGGCGACACCAGGGCCAGCAGCGTGTTGATCACCAGATAGGCGCCGATCATCACGGCGGCGACGAAGCGCAGATGGGCGGCCGAGACGGCGGACAGGCGGGACTTGATCGATCGGAGAAAGGGCGTCATGGGTCGGCCTCACGTCGTTACGAAACGAGCCGTTTCGTTCGTGGCGCTTGATCTATACGGGCCGTTTCGTTACGTCAAGAGGCACGCCGCGGCGGCGCAGCAATTTTCTTGGCGCGAGCTGTCCCGCACCGGGAGCCCGACCTTGGTAGGATGCCGACGGCCCGGGCGACGGCGGTCGCGACCGGCCCCGGAGTGGGCCTCGTCGGCCGGACGCCCGAGCATGGAAGGCCGAGAATGAGCGAGCCCCGAAATCCCGATCCGCCGGATGCCGGTCCTGCCGGCCATCGCCGCGCTTCGATCGGGGCGCGCCGCCATCCCGCGGCCGAGATGGCGATCCTCGAAGCGGCGCGCGCCCTGTTGACCGAGAAGGGCTATGCGGGCTTCTCGATCGACGAGGTGGCGCGGCGCGCCGGCGCCGGCAAGCCGACCATCTATCGCTGGTGGCCGTCCAAGGCCGACCTGTTCATCGCCGTGTACGCGGCCGACAAGGCCGCCGCCATCCAGGCTCCGGATACCGGCGACCTCGCGGACGACCTCGCCGCCTACACGACGGCGCTGTGGCGGTTCTGGCGCGAGACGCCGTCCGGCGCCGCCTTCAAGGGTCTGCTCGCCGAGGCGCAGGCGAGCGACCCGGCCCTGACCGCCTTGCGCGAGAAGTTCCTGCCGGTGCGGCTCTCCGATCTCGGCTGCGTGTTCACCCGGGCGGTCGAGCGCGGCGAGATCGCGGCCGAGGACGCCCCGGCGCTGCTGCGGCTCTATATCGGCTTCCACTGGGTGCATCTGCTGACCGGGCGGATCGACGAGGATCCGGCCCTGATCGATCAGATGGCGCGGCTGATCGCGCGGGCCGGCCGACCGGCCCGGCCGGCCGGGCAGCACGATTGATTCGAGGCGGCAAAGGCCTACATTCGGCGCAACACCGACGAGGCGCGAATTTCATGACCTATATCGATGCGGCGGCGGCACCGCTGCGCAAGAACGGGCAGATCAAGCTGCACGATCCCGAGGCGTTCGCCGGCATGCGCAGGGCCGGGCAGCTCGTCGCCCGCTGCCTCGACATGCTGGTGCCAGAGGTGCGGCCCGGCGTGCCGACCGAGCGGATCAACCAGCTCGTCTTCGAGTTCGCCATGGACCACGGCGCCTATCCGGCGACGCTGATGTATCGCGGCTACAACAAGTCGACCTGCACGTCCATCAACCACGTCGTCTGCCACGGCATCCCCAACGACAAGCCGCTCCGCGAGGGCGACATCGTCAACATCGACGTCACTCTGATCCTCGACGGCTGGCACGGCGATTCCAGTCGCATGTACGGGGTCGGCGAGATCCCGCGCCGGGCCGAGCGGCTGATCGAGGTGACGTTCGAATCGATGAACCGCGGCATCGCGGTGATCCGGCCGGGCGCCACCACGGGCGACATCGGGGCCGCCATCGAGGCCTTCGTCGAGGGCCAGAACATGAGCGTGGTGCGCGACTTCTGCGGCCACGGCCTCGGCCGCCTGTTCCACGACGAGCCCAACATCGTGCATGTCGGCCGCCGCGGCGAGGGCGTGGTGCTGCGCCCCGGCATGCTGTTCACGGTGGAGCCGATGATCAATCTCGGCCGCCCGCACGTGAAGGTGCTGTCGGACGGCTGGACCGCGGTGACGCGCGACCGCTCGCTCTCGGCCCAGTTCGAGCACACGGTGGGCGTCACCGAGACCGGCGTCGAGGTGTTCACCTACTCGCCCATGGGCCTCGACAAGCCGCCGCTGATCACCGGCCGGGCGTGATCGGAGGCCGTCGTGCCGGGGCGCGAGCGGAAAGCTCGCGCGCCGTCGCGCGCTACGTCTCCTTCGGGTCGCGCCAGAACAGCGCCACCACGGTGGCCATCGCGGCGATCACGGCGAGCACCATGCCGACCGTCGCGGGCCAGCCGCCATAGGCCCAGGCGAGGCCGGGCAGCGAGGCGCCGGCGCTGCCGCCGACGTAGAACACCGTCATGTAGAGCCCGACCGCCGAGGAGCGTCCCTCCTTGGCGGTCGCCGTGACGGCGCCGGTCGAGACGCCCTGGCACATCATCCCGCAAGTGGCGCAGGTGGTGAGCCCGATCAGGATGCTCCACACGGCCGGGGTGAGCAGCAGGAGCGCGCCGATGCCCCACAGCATCAGGAGGCCGAGCACGAAGCGCCGGCGGCCGAACCGCGCGACGGCGCGGCCGATCGACGGCACGGTGGCCGAGCCGACCAGATAGGTGAGGAAGATCAGCCCGAGCATCGACGGCGAGAAGCCGTAGGGCGGCCCGGCGAGGTGGAAGTTCACGTAGGTGAACACCGCGATGAAGTTGAACAGCACGCCGAAGCCGACCGCGTAGAGCGGGACGAGCCGCGGGTCGACGAGGTGGCGCATCATCTGGCGCAGCGACGCCTTCAGCCCCTCGGAGCGCACGAAGTGGCGCTCCTTGTCGAGCGCCACCCCGAAGCCGACGGCGCACAGGAGGCTCACGAGCGCCAGCGAGCCGATCGCCGGCCGCCAGCCGACCAGATCGGTGAGCACGCCGGGGATCAGCCGGCCCGAGAAGCCGCCGAGGCTCGATCCCATCATGTAGATGCCGGCGACGCCCGGCACCTCGGCGGGCGGGAACTCGTCGCCCACATAGGCGAGCGCCGTGGCGAAGACGGGCGGCAGCGCGAGCCCCTGCACGAACCGCCAGACCACGATCTCCTGTACGCTGCCCGAGAGAGCGACCATCAGGGTCGGCAGCGCCACCAGCACCATCGCGACGACGATGACGCGCTTGCGCCCGAGCATGTCGGTGACGACGCCGGTGAACGGGGCGGTGAGCGCGATCGAGATCGTGCCGGCCGTCATCACGGCGCTGATCTCGGCCGCCGTGACCCGGAAGTCGTGGGCGAGCGCGGGCAAGAGGGCCTGGGGCGCGTAGAGATTGAGGAAGGAGCAGAAGCCCGCGAGGGCGATGCCGACGCGGCGGGAATCGAGGGTCATTTCAAGTGTCGTCTCGTGACGGGGACGCCGACTATAGCAAAGCCGGCCGACCGTGGTGTGTCACGAGGCCGAAGCGCCCAGCGCGGCGCGCAGGGCCGCCATGGTGTCGGCGGGTGTTCCAGCCGCATCGATCCGGGCCCAGCCGTCCAGCCGGCCGACGTCGTAGGTCTCCTGGTGGCGGGCGACGGCCGCGTCGGCGTCGGAGGCGTCGCGGACGCGGCCGCTCACCCGGGCCTCGCGCGTCGCCAGATCGGCCTCGAGGAACGCGCCGAAGAAGCGGACTCGTGCGGTCGTCGCGACGGCCGCGATCGCGCTCCGCTCCGCCGCGCGGGCGAACACGGCGTCGGCGACGACGCTGTGGCCGGCGGCGAGCACGCGCGCCGCCCGTGCGGCGAGCGCCGTGTAGACCCGCGCGGTCGCCTCCGGCGTGTAGGCCTCGGCCGGCAGCCGCGTGTGCTCCTCGACGCCGGCGAGCGCCTTGCGCAGCACGTCGGAGCGCAGCACCACGGCGCCCGGAACCGGCAGGAGGTCCGGCGCGATGGCGCGGGCGGCCTGCGACTTGCCGGTTCCCGACAGACCGCCGACCGCGATCAGCACGGGCGGCGGCGGATCGATCAGGGCGCAGGCGAGCCGGAAGTATTTTTGCGCGGCCGCGTCGCGCGCGCGCGCGCCGTCGGCCGGCGCCGGCTTCGCCGCCGTCACCTTGGCCCGGATGGCGGCGCGCAGCGACAGGAACAGCGGCATCGCCGCGAGGGCGTCGAGGTCATCGGGGCGGCCGGTCTGCGCGAGCCAGCGGTCGAGCACCCGGTTCGCCGCCCAGGGCAGGTCGCGCTCCCAGAGATCCATGAGCAGGAAGGCGAGATCGTAGAGCACGTCGCCCGACGCGACCGTCGCGTCGAACTCGAGCGCATCGAACGGCACCGGCCGGCCGTCGATCGTCGCGATGTTGCCGAGATGCAGGTCGCCGTGCCCGCGCCGCACCAGCCCGGCGTGTCCACGCGCTTCCAGCAGGGGCCGCAGGCGGTCGAGCGCTTCGCGCGAGCGCGTCGTCAGCATCGCCGTCGCGTCGGGATCGAACAAGTCCGGCCGGGACGCGAACGCTTCGGCGTTCTGCTCGACATAGGCGCCGAGCGCCGCGATCCACGGGGCCGCCGCGACGACCGGCGCGCGCGCATGCGCGGCCGCGACGATGGGACCGAGCGGCTCGACGATCTCGGGCGTGATCGCACCGGCGTCGGCCAGCCGGTCGAGCGTGCGGGTCTCGTCGAAGCGCCGCATCCGCACAGCCCATTCGACGGCCGGCCCCGTCCCGTCGAGCGCCAGCCGGCCGTCCGGCTCGCGCGTTATCGCCACCACGCCCGCGTAGAGCTCCGGCGCGAACGGCCGGTTGGCGACCAGCTCGGCCGCGCAGGCGGCCCTGCGCTTCTCCAGGGTCGAGAAGTCGAGGAACGGGAACGAGACGGCGCGTTTGATCTTGAAGGCATGCTCGCCGGCCAGGAAGACCGACGCCGCATGGGTGTCGATGCGCACCGGTGCGACGCCGCCATGGGTCGCCGGATCGGCCAGGAAGGCCAGCACGTCGGCTTGCGGGTCATCGACAGGCGGATGGTCGTCGTTCACGGCTTCGATTCCGACCCAGATCAAAGGACGTGCGTTCGCCCCGGTCCAAATTCATATTACGTCATCCGGCGACGGCACGGTGTCGCCGACCCGGGAGGATGCCGAGACGTTTCGTCCGGAATGGTTCGTCACGAGAGGCCCGCCATGACCACGCTGCCGCACAGCTTCAAGCGCATCCGGCTGAACCTCGCCCGCTCGAAGGAGCATCCGCTCGGCTCGGCGCAGCACGGCTACGAGTTCGTCGCGCCGCTCTCGGCCGACGGCCACATCGACGTCGAGCAGTGGCGCAAGGAGCGCGAGCATTGCCGCGTCCGCCGCTTCTGGGGCGACGAGGAGGAGGTTGGCCGCCTCGTCCACAAGCCGGGCGGGCCGGAGCACGCCCGCTGGGTGTTCGACTACGACGAGACGGCCGAGGAGGACGACGAGGCCGGCTATCGCTTCGGCGCCCACGCCTTCGTGCCCGGCGAGTACGTCTCGATCCGCGACGAGGACGGCGACATGCACACCTTCCAGGTCGTCACCGTGGAGCCGGCGACGTAGGCGAACGACGCTCAACTCACGCCCTCATCCCGACGTGCTCGGGCGAAGCCCGAGCCTCCGAGGATATGGCCCGGGCCGTCGCCCTTCGAGGCCCGGCTCTGCCGGGCATCTCAGGGTGACGGAGAGAGTCTGCCGAGCGCCGCACGGTTGCCGAGCCTAGTTAAAAGCCTCGGCGCTTCGCTTTTTCTTCAGCGATCAAAGTTGCCGCACAGAGCTCGCCGGAAATGCCGCTCGCCTTTCCTTCGTCCCACCTTCGACGAAGCAGTCCGATCAGATCAGTGTGCTGATCATCACCAATATTATCCAGCGAACGATCCGGGCCACGGTCCTCTTCGGACATTTGTCACGCCTCCTCGCCGACCCTTCGTGCTCACAAGAAGCTCGTCGGGTCGATGTCGATCTCGCGCTTGACGTCGCCCGTGGTCTTGGGGGCGCGGGCGAGCCAGTCGCGCATCCAGCCGGAGAGGTCGAAGGCGCGCGGCGACTTGATCAGCAGGCGGAAGCGGTGGCGGCCGCGCAAGAGCGACACCGGCGCCTCGGCCGGCCCGAGCACGCGCACCCGCTCGTCGCGCGGCGCGATCGCGGCGAGCTTTCGCGCGTGAGTCTCGACCGCGGCGCGGTCGGAGCCCGAGACGATCAGGCTGGCGAGCCGGCCGAACGGCGGGTAGTGCAACCGTTCGCGGATGTCGATCTCGCTCGCGTAGAAAGCCTCGCGGTCGCCGGCGATCAGGGCGCGCATCACCGGATGCTCGGGCTGGTGCGTCTGGATCAGGCCATAGCCCTGGCCTTCCGCGCGCCCGGCGCGCCCGGCCACTTGTGACAACAACTGGAAGGTCCGCTCGGCGGCGCGCGGATCGCCGTTGGAAAGACCGAGATCGGCGTCGACGATGCCGACCAGGTTGAGCCGCGGAAAATGGTGCCCCTTGGCGACCAGCTGGGTGCCGATGATGATGTCGACCCGGCCCTCCTGAATCTCGGTCAGCTCCTCGCGCAGCTTCTCGACGCTGGTGAGCAGATCGCTCGACATGACGAGCACGCGCGCCTCCGGGAACAGCGTGCCGACCTCCTCCTCCAGGCGTTCCACGCCGGGACCGCAGGCCGCGAAGCTGTCGACGGCGTCGCAGTTCGGGCAGGCTGGCGGATGCGGCGTGGAGTAGCCGCAGTGGTGGCAGACGAGCTGGCGCTTGAAGCGGTGGTCGACCAGCCAGGCGTCGCATTGCGGGCAGGCGAAGCGATAGCCGCAGGCGCGGCACAGCGTCAGCGGCGCATAGCCGCGGCGATTGAGGAACAGCAGCGCCTGTTGCTTGCGTGCGATCGCGTCCTTGACGGCGCCGGCGAGCCGCGGCGCGATCCAGCGGCCGCGCGGCGGCCCTTCACGCGACAGGTCGATCGCCTCGACATGCGGCAACGCCTGGCCGCCGAAGCGCTGCGGCAGCGGCAGCCGCCGATACCGCCCTTTTCGTGCGTTCACTTCTGTTTCGACGGAAGGAGTGGCGGAGGCCAGCACGATCGGCAGGGCGCCGATGCGGGCCCGCACCACGGCCATGTCGCGGGCGTGATAACGAACGCCGTCCTCCTGCTTGTAGGCGGGGTCGTGCTCCTCGTCGACGACGATCAGGCCGAGATCGGCGAACGGCAGGAACAGCGCCGAGCGCGCGCCCGCGACGACCTGCACGTCGCCCTCGGCGACGCCCTGCCAGGTGCGGGCGCGCCGTCGCGGCGTGATCTCCGAATGCCACTCGGCCGGCCGCACGCCGAAGCGCGCGGAAAAACGGTCGAGCGACTGCGCGGTCAGCGCGATCTCGGGCATCAGGATCAACACCTGCCGTCCCTGGCGGATCGTCTCGGCGACGCCCTCGAAATAGACCTCGGTCTTGCCCGAACCGGTGACGCCGTCGAGCAGGAAGGTCGCGAACGCTTTTGTCCGCACGGCGTCGCGCAGGATCGCGGCGGCGGCCGCCTGCTCGGGCGAGAGGTCGGGCGGCGCGTGGTCGGCGTCCGGCGCGCGGGCGATCGGCTCGGGCGGCAGCACCACGGTTTCGAGCGTGCCCTCGTCGATCAGGCCGTCGACGACGCCGGGCGATACGCCGGCCTCCTTGGCGGCCTCGCCCTTGGCGCGGACGAGCCCGTCGGCGAGCGCACGGAGCACCCGGGCGCGGGCCGTCGTCATGCGCTCCGGCGGCGCGCCGGCGAGCCGCACGCCGAGGCGCTCGCGCTCGGGGCCGAGCCCGTCGCCCATGCGCAGCGCCATGCGCAGAACCATGCCGCGCGGGGCGAGCGTGTAGTGCGACACCCAATCGACGAGCTTGCGCATGTCGTCGCGCAACGGCGGGACGCCGAGCCTGTCGGCGATCGCCTTGATGCGGTTGTCGAGCCGGGGGTCGAGCGCCGTGTTGTCGCCCCACACGACGCCCGTGCAGGCGCGGGTGCCGAGCGGCACCGTGACGATGTCGCCCGGCGCGACCGCATGATCGCCGGCCGCATAGGAGTAGGGCTGGTCGAGCGCGAGCGGCAGCAGCACGTCGACGATGCGTCGGGCCATGAGCGCCAATGTCCCGCCAGTTAACGACCAGTGAACGATCCCGCTCGATGATGGAGTCGGCGGTCGCTCTCGGCTTCGGTTCACCTCCCCCTGGGCATCGCGGCGAAGCCGCGACCGGGAGGTCGACCGGCCGCAGGCCGGTCGGGAGGGGGTGAGCGGCGAAGCCGTGCTTTGTGGCTTCACCCCACCCCGGTGCGCGCGTTGCGCGCCCCGACCCTCCCCCTCCAGGGGAGGGTGAAGATCAGACGCGACTCGGCGATTATTAGCATAGGCATTCCGGAGCAGGCGGATGCGATCGACCCCGGCGGTGGCCCCTCAGATCGACCTGCCCTTCGCGGGGCCGGACGTGTCGGCCGCGATGGCGCGCTGGCTCGTCCATGTCGGGGCCGAGCGGCGCATGTCCGCCAAGACGGTCGAAGCCTATGCGCGCGACGTGCGCCAGGTGCTTGGCTTCCTGTGCGAGCATCTGGGCGCCCGGGTGACCCTGAAGGCGCTCGGCTCCCTCACCACGGCGGACCTGCGGGCCTTCATGGCGGCGCGGCGCGGCGACGGCATCTCCGGCCGCTCGCTGATGCGGACGCTCGCCGGCATGCGCTCCTTCGCCCGGTATCTCGCCCGCGAGGGACTTTGCGAGATCGGCGCTCTCTCCGCGGTGCGCGCGCCAAAAGTGCCGAAGACACTCCCGAAACCGTTGCCGGTCGGCTCGGCGAAGCGAATCGCCGACGTCGATCTGCGGGCCGGCGAGGAGCGCGAGCCGTGGGTGCTGGCGCGCGACGCCGCCGTGCTGGCGCTGCTCTACGGCTCGGGGCTGCGCATCTCCGAGGCGCTCGGCCTGACGCGGCGCGACGTGCCGGCGCCGGGGGCCGGCGACGTCATCGTCGTCACCGGCAAGGGCAACAAGCGCCGCATGGTGCCGGTGCTGCGCAACGTCCTGCAGGCGATCGCCGACTATGTCGCGCTGTGCCCCTATGCGCTTCCCGACACCGGGCCGTTGTTCGTCGGGGCGAAGGGCGGGCCGCTGTCGCCGCGCATCATCCAATTGACCATGGAGCGGCTGCGTGGCGCGCTCGGCCTGCCCGACAGCGCCACGCCGCACGCGCTGCGGCACTCCTTCGCGACGCATCTGCTGATGCGGGGCGGGGATCTCCGCGCCATCCAGGAGCTTCTAGGCCACGCCTCGCTGTCGACCACCCAGATCTACACCGGCATCGACAGCGAGCGGCTGATGGAGGTCTACCGCGCCGCCCATCCGCGCGGGTAGAGCGAGCATCGGCCGGCGAGCGCCGCCGGGTCTCACGGCTGTGGGCCGTCGTAGCCCTCGACGATGACGAGATCGCCGTTCGAGGCAGCGTCGCGCAGCGCCTTGGCGGCCTGGTACTCGGGCGAGCGATAGCAGGCGAGCGCCGTCTCGTAGTCGGGAAACTCGATCACCACCTGGCGGCTGCGCGCCGTGCCCTCCGGCGCCTCGAAGCGGCCGGCCCGCACCAGAAAGCGCGCGCCGAATTTCGAGAAGGCGGCGGCATTGGCCGCCACATAGGCCTTGTAGGCCTCGGCGTCGGTCACGTCGACGCGGCCGATCCAATACGCCTTGGGCATCCTTGCACCTGTCCGGCTCACACCTGCTCGTTCACGGCGGCCTCGATCTCGGCCACGATGGCGTCGGCGCTCGCGCGCGGATTCGGCGCCGCCACGATCGGCCGGCCGACGACGAGATAGTCGGCGCCGGCCAGGATCGCGTCGCGCGGCGTCTTCACCCGTTTCTGGTCGCCGACCTCGGCGCCGCTCGGGCGGATGCCGGGCGTCACCAGGGCCATGCCGTGGCCGATCTTGGGGCGCAGCATCGCGGCCTCCTCGGCCGAGCAGACGAGCCCGTCGATGCCGATGTCGTGCGCCTGCGCGGCCCGCTCGGCGACCAGCTCCGGCACCGTGAAATCGTACCCGGCGGCGGCCAGATCGGCGTCGTCGTAGGAGGTCAGCACCGTCACGGCGAGGATGCGCAGGTTACTGTCGCCGCGCCCTTGCACGGCGGCCTTCATGGTCTGCGGATAGGCGTGCACGGTGAGGAAGGTCGCGCCCATGCGGGCGATGCTCTCGACCCCCTTCTCGACCGTGTTGCCGATGTCGTGCAGCTTGAGGTCGACGAAGACGCGTCGCCCCGAGAAGATCAGCTTCTGGGCGAGCGCGAGCCCGCCCGCGAAGGCGAGCTGGTAGCCGATCTTGTAGAACGTGACGCCCTCGCCGAGCCGGTCGATCACGGCCTCGGCGGCATCGACGCTCGGCAGGTCGAGGGCGACGATCAGTCGATCGCGCGGATGTTCCACGGCAGTTCCCCTTCTCGGCCGGTCGTCTAGACTCACCCGGCTCGGCGGCGCCATTTTGGTCAACGGACGCCGAGACGGAAGCGAATTTTTCGGGAGCGCGAGTTGGCGAGATGACGGCCCTGCCGAATGGCGACAAGGCGGTTCTCGATATCCGAAAACTCGAGGACTACTGCCTCGATCCGACACATCCGCGGGGCCGGCACAAGGCACGAGTGTTCCAGCATGCGCTCGGGCTACAGCGTTCCGATTCGGTTTGGCTCCGCAGCCTGCTCCTCAAAGCAGCCCGCGCCGATCTTGCGAATTACCTTTCGACGGACTCATGGGGCAGCCGGTGGCAGCTCGACGTCGATCTCTCGATCGGCGCATGACGTGCTAAAATTAGAACCGTATGGATCATAAGAACCGGGGAGGATATCCCACGGTTTGTCACCTGCTGGGTGCCATGATGACCCTCGACGCCGCGAACGACCCGAAAACCTCACAGCTCCTCGACGTGGTCGCCCTCCTGACCGATCGGCCGGACCTGCGGCTCGCGCGTGGGCAGGTCGGCACGATCGTCGAGGAACTCGACGTGGACACCGCGCTGGTGGAGTTCAGCGACGATCAGGGGCGCGCCTACGCCGTGGAACCCTGCGCCAAGGCCGAGCTTCTCGTCCTGCATTACGTCCCGGAGCAGGCCTGAGGGGCTTTCCCGCTCATCCCCGGCGGTAGACGAACACGCGGGCGGGGGGCAGGTTGAGCCAGATGCGCTCGGACGCCTCGGTGCGCACGCGGGCGAGCGAGCGCGGGATCGGCGACACCACCGAATAGGTGAACTGGATGAAGGGGCCGCCGGGCTGCAGGAGCCCGAACGCCTCGTTGAGCAGGCGCAGCCGCGCGCGCAGCGGCTTGGTCATCAGCGGCAGGCCGGAGACCACCGCGGAGACTTCGCCGCGCAAAAAATCGCCGAACAGGCCACGCAGCCGATAGGCGTCGCCTTGGATGACGGTCGCGGCCGGGTAGCGGGCGCGCAGGAGGCGGCAGAAGTTGGAGTTGAACTCGACCAGCACGAGGCGGGATTCGTCGACCCCGTGCTCGACCAGCGCCTCGGTGATGGCGCCGGTGCCGGGACCGAGCTCGATCACCTTGCCGGTCCCGTGCGGGTCGACATAGCTCGCCATGGCGCGCGCCAGCGGCTTGCTCGACGGCATCACGGCGCCGATCGCCAGCGGCTTCTCGATCCACGACCGGAGAAACCTCACATCGTCGTCGATGCGGAGGCCCTTCCTGGCAGTGCCCACAGCAGTCTGAAGCGGCGGCATCTCGTACAACGTGGCTGCGACGCGGCAAATGCACCGTCACGGAATTGTCACGGGTAACGGCCCAGCGCCTCCGGGTCAACCCTGTTCGCGCGCCGCGGTCCCATAAAGGCGCGGCCCGCGGGCGGCGGCGGGACGCCGCGGCGTCACGCCTTGTTGCCGAAGAACTCCTTGACCTTGCCGAAGAAGCCCGAGGATTCCGGGTGCGTCGCCGTGGACGACAGCTTCTCGAACTCGGCGAGCAGCTCGCGCTGGCGCTTGGTGAGGTTCTGCGGCGTCTCGACCACGACCTGGACGTACATGTCGCCCATCTGCTTCGAGCGCAGCACCGGCATCCCCTTGCTGGACAGGCGGAACCGTCGTCCCGACTGGGTGCCGTCCGGAACCTTCACCCGGGTCTTGCCGCCGTCGATCGTCGGCACCTCGAACTCGCCACCGAGCGCCGCCGTCACCATCGAGATCGGCACCCGGCAGTGCAGGTCGGCGCCGTCGCGCTGGAAGAAGGCGTGCGGCGTGATCGACAGGAAGATGTAGAGGTCGCCGGCCGGCCCGCCGCGCACGCCCGCCTCGCCCTCGCCGGCGAGGCGGATGCGGGTGCCGTCCTCGACGCCGGGCGGGATGTTGACCGACAGGGTCCGCTCGCGGGTCACGCGGCCGGCACCGGCGCAGGCCGGGCACGGGTCGTCGATCACCTGGCCGCGGCCGTGGCAGGCCGGGCAGGTGCGCTCGAGGGTGAAGAAGCCCTGGGCGTGGCGAATCTTTCCGTGGCCGCCGCAGGTGGCGCAGGCCTTCGGCTTGGTGCCGGCCTTGGCGCCGGTGCCCGAGCAGACCTCGCAGGTCACCGAGGTCGGGATGCGGACCGGCGCGACCTTGCCGTGGAAGCTCTCCTCGAGCGTGATCTCCATGTTGTAGCGGAGATCGGCGCCGCGCTCGCGGCCGGAGCCGCGGGCGCGCCCGCGCATGCCGAAGAAGTCGTCGAAGATGTCGGCGAAGGTCGAGGCGAAGTCGGCGCCGAAGCCGGGGCCGCCGCCGGCGCCCTGCTCGAAGGCGGCGTGGCCGAAGCGGTCATAGGCCGCCCGCTTGTCGGCGTCCTTGAGAACCTCGTAGGCCTCGTTGACCTCCTTGAACTTCATCTCGCATTCGGAGTCCCCCGGATTGCGGTCCGGGTGGTACTTCATGGCGAGCTTGCGATAGGCGGTCTTGAGCTCGACCTCGGTGACGGTGCGCTGGACGCCGAGCACCTCGTAATAGTCGCGCTTGGACATTCAGCCGGTCCCCCACGCAAAAACCCTCCGCCCCCGGGCCGGGCGAGCCGGTCCGGGGGCGAGAGGGGCAAACACCGTCACGCGCTCTTCTTGTTCTTCTTGTCGTCGTCGACCTCGGTGAACTCCGCGTCGACCACGTCTTCCTTCTTGCCGCCCGCGGACGCGCCGGCGTCGGGGCCGCCGTCGCCTTCGGACTGCTTGTACATGGCCTCGCCGAGCTTCATCGAGGCCTGGGCGAGCGTGTTGGTCTTGGTGCGGATCGCTTCGGCGTCGTCACCCTTGAGCGCCTCGCGCAGGTCGCCCATCGCGTCCTCGATCGCCCGGCGCTCGTTCTCGCCGACCTTCGAGCCGTGCTCGGAGAGCGCCTTCTCGGTGGAGTGCAGCAGCGCCTCGCCGTGGTTCTTGGCTTCCACCGCGGCCTTGCGCTTCTTGTCGTCCTCCGAATGCGCCTCGGCGTCCTTCACCATGCGCTCGATGTCGGCCTGCGACAGGCCGCCCGACGCCTGGATGCGGATCTGCTGCTCCTTCGACGTCGCCTTGTCCTTGGCCGACACGTTGACGATGCCGTTGGCGTCGATGTCGAACGACACCTCGATCTGCGGCACGCCGCGCGGCGCCGGCGGGATGCCCATCAGGTCGAACTGGCCGAGCAGCTTGTTGTCGGCCGCCATCTCGCGCTCGCCCTGGAAGACCCGGATGGTGACGGCGTTCTGGTTGTCCTCCGCGGTCGAGAACACCTGGCTCTTCTTGGTGGGGATCGTGGTGTTGCGGTCGATGATGCGGGTGAACACGCCGCCCAGCGTCTCGATGCCGAGCGACAGCGGGGTCACGTCGAGCAGCAGCACGTCCTTGACGTCGCCCTGCAGCACGCCCGCCTGGATCGAGGCGCCGATCGCCACCACCTCGTCGGGGTTGACGCCCTTGTGGGGCTCGCGGCCGAAGAACTGGCGGACGATCTCCTGCACCTTGGGCATGCGGGTCATGCCGCCGACCAGCACCACCTCGTTGATCTCGCCCGCCGACAGTCCGGCGTCCTTGAGCGCCAGGCGGCACGGCTCGACGGTCTTCTGGATCAGGTCGTCGACCAGCGCCTCGAACTTCGCGCGGGTCAGCTTCAGGGTGAGGTGCTTCGGGCCGGTCGCGTCGGCCGTGATGTAGGGCAGGTTGATCTCGGTCTGCGAGGTCGACGAGAGCTCGATCTTGGCGGCCTCGGCGGCCTCCTTCAGGCGCTGCAGCGCGAGCTTGTCGCGGCGCAGGTCGATGCCCTGCTCCTTCTGGAACTCGTCGGCCAGGTAGTTGACCAGCCGCATGTCGAAGTCTTCGCCACCCAGGAAGGTGTCGCCGTTGGTCGACTTCACCTCGAAGACGCCGTCGCCGATCTCCAGGATCGAGATGTCGAAGGTGCCGCCGCCGAGGTCGTAGACCGCGATGGTGCCGTTCTTCTGCTTGTCGAGGCCGTAGGCGAGCGCCGCCGCGGTCGGCTCGTTGATGATGCGCAGCACCTCGAGGCCGGCGATGCGGCCGGCGTCCTTGGTGGCCTGGCGCTGGGCGTCGTTGAAGTAGGCCGGGACCGTGATGACCGCCTGGGTCACCTTCTGGCCGAGATACGACTCGGCCGTCTCCTTCATCTTCTGCAGCGTGAAGGCGGAAATCTGCGAGGGCGAGTAAGTCTTGCCGTCCGCCTCGACCCAGGCGTCGCCGTTCGAGGCGCGCACGATCTTGTAGGGGACGAGCTTCTTGTCCTTCTCCACCATCGGGTCGTCGTAGCGGCGGCCGATCAGGCGCTTCACGGCGAAGAAGGTGCGCTCCGGATTGGTGACCGCCTGGCGCTTGGCCGGCTGGCCGACGAGGCGCTCGCCGTCGTCCGTGAACGCGACGATCGACGGGGTGGTGTTCTTGCCTTCCGAATTCTCGATGACCTTCGGCGTCTTGCCTTCCATCACGGCGACGCAGGAGTTGGTCGTGCCGAGGTCGATGCCGATGACCTTACCCATTGACTCTGTCCTTTCTTCTCAGCAGGCCGGCCGAGCCTGAACAGCACCCGGAAGCGTCCGCAGGCCTCGTGCCTGCACTGATGCCTTGGGTCCGGCCCCTCTTGGAACGAAGTGGGAACCGCTCGCGAGCGGGTTTCAGACGGTCATATAGGAGGGCGCCGATAAGCCGCAAGGCGGAGTTTTCGCGAATGCCACGGCCGGTTTCGTCGGCGTGCGCGGCGGTTTGGGTGTCTGCGGACAGGGCCGCTCCGGATTAACCCGGACGCAACCGGCCCGCGCCACACTGCCGGTGGCATCGGCGGGCCGAACGGGCGGTGCGGAGGGGTCCGCGCTGCGCGCGCGGGCGGAGCGGCCCGCCCCGCGGCGTCCCCCGCGGCCGACCCGGAGGACGCCAATGGCGATCATCGATGTGCTGGAGGCGGCCCGGACGTCGCCGCGCAAGCGGCGTCTCTACGCGGCCGTCCTCCTGGGCCTGTCGGCCCTGCTGCTGCTCGCCACGACGGCCCGCTTCGCCGGCCTGGTGCCCGGCCGGCGCGTTCCGACCGACTTCGACATCTTCCACATCGCCGGCCGGATGGTCTGGCGGGGCGAGATCGGCGACGTCTACTATTTCGCCCGGCTGAGCCCGCTGATGGCCTCGCTGTTCGAGGGCCAGCACTTCCTCCCCTGGACCTATCCGCCGCCCTTCGACCTGGTCGTCGGCGCCCTGGCGCTGCTGCCTCTGCCGGCCGCCTACCTCGTGTTCACGGCGACGACCCTCGCGGCCTATCTGGCGGCCTTGCGGCGGCTCGCCCCGCACGATCTCGTCACCACCCTGATCGTCTTCTTCCCGGTCCTCGCGGTCACCATCCGGTGCGGCCAGAACGGGTTCCTCACCGGGGCGCTGGTCGCCGTCGCCTGCCTCGCCCTGCGGCGCGGCTCCGCCTGGGCCGGGGTGCCGCTGGGCCTGATGGTGATCAAGCCCCATCTCGCGATCGCCTTCGGGGTGCTGCTCCTGGTCCAGCGCCGGTGGGCCGTGCTGGCCGTCGCGGCCGCGACGGCCGCGGCTGCCGCCGGCCTCGCCACCGCGCTGCTCGGCCCCGCCGTCTGGGTCGCGTTCCTGGACGGGGTGCGGGAGGCGCGGATCTTCCTCGAGGCGGGACTCTATCCCTTGTTCCGCATGGTCTCGCCCTATGCGGCGCTGCGCTCGCTCGACCTGCCGGCGAGCCTCGCCGGCCTCGCCCAGGTCGTGTCCGCGGTCGGCGCGCTCGGCGCCGTCGTGGTGGCGGCCCGGCGCTTCTCGCCCACCCAGGCGCTCGGCGTCACGGCGCTCGTCACGCTGCTGGTCAGCCCCTATGCCTACGACTACGACATGACGATCGTCGCAGTCGGCTTCGCCCTGCTGCTCCCCGATCTGGTGCGGCTCGCCTCCCCGGCCCGCCGGATGGCGATTGACGTCCTATTCCTCGTGTCGAGCGGGTTCGGCCTCGTGCAGAGCTCCTGGCTCGCCGGCGCCCACCAGAGCGAGCCGGACAAGCTGCTCGACGCCGCCCCGGTCTCGCTGGCCGCCGTCGGCCTCGTCGCCGCCGTCGCCATGGTCGTCCGGGTCGTCGCCGGCGCCCGCGAGGGGGCCGCCGCCGCGGAGGCGGCACGACCGTCCTGCGACGGAGCGAGGCCGAGCGGGCCGATCGTCGGCCACGTCGCCGGCGGCAACGCCTTGCCCGGGTGAGCGGCGACGGGACAGCGGCGCACGGCCGCGCGTCCACGCTTCGTTAAGGTTTACGGCGATCGCCGACGCCGGCCGCGGTCCGCCGCAGCCGGCCATTAACGCTCGGCTGCGACAGTCGTCCCGCATCTCGAAACGCCGTCGCGCCGGGGACTGGAGCGCCGCGGCGTGCCACGGACGGGGCCGCGATGACGGTGAGTGACGACGTGTCGGGCCTTCGCGCCTGGCCGCACGAGGGCTGGCCGCACGAGGGCTGGCCGCACGACGGCGGCTCGCGCGCCCGCCGTCCGCTCGCCGTCGGCCCGATGCGCCAGCGGCTCGCGCGCCTGCCGCGGCCGCTGCGCTTCCTCGGCGTCGGCGGCGTCGGCCTTCTCACCGACCTCGGCGTGTTCACGGCGATCCCGCAGCATCTCGACCATCCGCTGATCGTCCGGCTCGTCTCGCTGGCGATCGCCACGCTCGTCACCTGGCGGCTCAACCGCGCGATCACGTTCGCGACGAGCGGCCGGCGCCAGCCCGCCGAGGCGCTGCGCTACGCCGTCGTGACGGCGGTCGCCCAGGGCACCAGCTACGCCGTCTTCGCGCTTCTCGTCCTCACCGTTCTCGGCGCCCTGCCGCAGGCCGCCGCCGTGATCGGGGCGGCGATCGCCGCCGTCGTCTCCTACAACGGCCATCGGCTCTACGCCTTCGCGCCGATCGCCGCCTCGCGTTCCGGAGTGATCGAGCCATGACCTCGCGCCCGCCCGCCCCGCGACCGACGATCTCGCGACCCGCCGCCGCGCGGCAGGCCACCTCCGGTCGGCCTGCCGAGGGCCCCGGCTCCGGCCTGCCGGCCGCCACCCACACCGACGTGTTCGTCGTCGGCGCCGGTCCGGCCGGGCTCACGGCGGCCTACACGCTGAGCAAGCACACGCCGAACGTGATCGTGATCGAGAAGGATCCGGTGCATGTCGGCGGCATCAGCCGCACGGTCGCACACGGCGGCTTCCTGTTCGACATCGGGGGCCACCGCTTCTTCTCGAAGTCGAAGGAGGTGGTCGACCTGTGGAACGAGATCCTACCCGACGACTTCATCGAGCGGCCGCGGCTGTCGCGCATCTTCTACGACGGCAAGTTCTACTCCTATCCGCTGAACGCCGGCGAGGCGCTGCGCAATCTCGGGATCGTCGAGAGCGCCGCCTGCGTGATGTCGTATCTGGCCGCCCGGCTGTCGCCGATCGACCGGCCGCGAACCTTCCACGACTGGGTGCGCAACCAGTTCGGCGAGCGGCTGTTCGCGATCTTCTTCAAGACCTACACCGAGAAAGTGTGGGGCATGTCGTGCGACGACATCTCGGCCGACTGGGCGGCGCAGCGCATCAAGGGGCTCGACCTGAGGGTCGCGGTGACCAACGCGCTCCGCCGCTCGCTCGGCGCCCCGCCGCGCAAGCCCGGCGCCGGCGAGCCGGTGGTGAAGACGCTGATCGAGACCTTCCGCTACCCCCGCAAGGGGCCCGGCATGATGTGGGAGGCGGCCGCTCGCAAGATCGAGGAACACGGCGCACGGGTGCTGATGGGCCGCGACCTCGTCTCGCTCGCCTACGACGAAAAGCGTGAACTGTGGGACATCGAGGTGGCGACCGCCGACGGCACCGAGCGCTACACCGCGTGGCACGTGATCTCGTCGGCGCCGCTCGCCGAGCTCGTCGAGAAGATCCGGCCGCGGCCGATCTCGACCTTTCACGCGCGGGCGCTGCGCTATCGTGATTTCCTCACCGTCGCGCTGATGGTCGACGAGCCCGATCTCTTTCCGGACAACTGGATCTACGTCCACGATCCGGCCGTGAAGGTCGGCCGGGTGCAGAACTTCCGCTCCTGGTCGCCCCATATGGTGCCGGAGGGCAAGACCTGCCTCGGTCTCGAGTACTTCTGCTTCGAAGGGGACGGGCTGTGGACCGCTTCGGACGACGAGCTGATCGCGCTCGCCACCCGCGAGGTCGCGCAGATCGGCCTCGTCGCGGCGGCCGCCGTGACGGGCGGCTGCGTGGTGCGCCAGCCCAAGGCCTATCCGGTCTACGACGACACCTATCGGGACAACGTCGCGGCGATCCGGCGCGACCTGGAGCTCGGCTGCCCGAACCTGCATCTCGTCGGCCGCAACGGCATGCACAAGTACAACAACCAGGACCATGCCATGATGACGGCGATGCTCACGGCGGAGAACATCCTGTCCGGCGAGCGCCGCTTCGACGTGTGGAACGTCAACGAGGACGCCGAGTATCACGAGGCCGGCGGCAAAGCCGCGCCCGACGGCCGCCGCACCGCGCTCACCAGCGAGCGCGCCGTGCCGAAGAAGGTGTCCGACGCGGCGTGAGGTCGCCTTCCGCGGCGACCTCTCCTCGCGTGCGGGGAGAGGGAAGAAGGCTGCGCGCTCCGAGCTCAAAAATACTTCTTCAGATCCGCCGCGGCGTCCTCGGGGGCGCGCTTGATGTTGAAGGGGGCGACGAACTTGCCCTGCTTGTCCATCAGATAGACGATGGCGGTGTGATCCATCGTGTAGTCGCCGGCCTCCAGCGGAACCTTGCGGTAATAGACCCGGAACGCCTTCGCCACCGCCGCGATCGCCTCCGGCGTGCCGGTGACGCCGCGCAGGCCGGGCTCGAAGCTCGACAGATAGTCCTTCAGCACGGCCGGGGTGTCGCGCTCGGGATCGACCGAGACGAACAGCACGGCGGTGCGGCCGGCGTCCGGCCCGAGCGCGCGTAGAAGCTCGGAGGCCTCGAACAGCGCGGTCGGGCAGACGTCGGGGCAATGCGTGAAGCCGAAGAACATCAGGAACGGCTTGCCGCGCAGATCCGTGTCCGAGATCGGCTGGCCGTCCTGGTCGACGAGCCGGAACGGGCCGCCGACCGCCGCGGCGGTCGCCACCGACGAGTTGCCGCCGAGCCGGCCGGTCGCCACCAGCACGAGGCCGAGGCACAGCAGCAGGCCGATCGAGAAGGCGCCGGCCAGAAGGGCGAGGCGGGAGGCGCGTGAAGCCACGGATGTACTCCTCGGAACAAGTCGTCTCGGAACAGTCGTCGGCGCGCCGTGGGAGGGCGCCGATGCGGCAGGGCGGACGGTCAGAAGCAGCCGGCGATGCCGGCGACGATGACCTCGTAGAACACGGCCGGGCCGAGCCAGGCCCACAGGGCGAGCGTCGCGGCGATCATCACGGCGACGACCACGACGATCGCCACGCGGATGGCGCGCCGCGGGGCGGCCGCGGCGCGGGCGGAAAATTCGGCCGCCAGAGGATCGGACATCGCGGGTTCGGAGATCGCAGGGTCGGACATCGCACGCTCCCGCCCGGAAAGGGCTCGCGCCGGGACGGCCGGTCACGCGGCGGCACCGTGGCCCGCACTCCCGGAGGGCGCGTGCCCATCCTGGCGGGCTCCGGCGCCGCCGTCGTTGACATAGGTCGGTTCGGGCGCGGCGCCAACCCCGTCGGGCTCGGCGCCGGCGTTGCGGCCCGCGGCGCGGCGGGTCCGGTCAGGGCGCCGGGCGAAAGGCCGGCGGCACCGCAGGGGCCGCCGCCACGGTGGCCGGCCGGGTCGCCGCCTCGGTGACGGCGTCGGCCATCAGGCGGCCGAAGCAGGCATAGCCCCAGTCGTTCATGTGGAGCCCGTCCGGATCGATGAAGGTGTCGACCGGGATTCTCTCGGTCTCGTGCCAGCGCTTCATCACGGCGAAGCGGGGGAACAGGTCGGCGCTGCCCTCGCGCGCCATCGCGGCCAGGAGCGTGACCATCTCGGCCGCGTGCGGCTTGGCCAGCACGGCGGGGGCGTATTGCGGGTCGATCAGCACCACGTCGATGCCGAGCCGGCGCAGCCGGGCGATCCCGTCGGTCACCAGAACCCGTACATCGTCGAGCGAGTGGCCGCGCAGCAGCGCATTGGTGCCGGTCTGCCAGATCACGAGATCCGGCTTCTCGGACAGCACGCTGGCCTCGAAGCGGGCGAGCATCTCCTGGACATCCTCGCCGTTGACGCCGCGGTTGAGCACGCGCAGGGGCTGCTCCGGCAAGGTCTCGTGCAGGCGGGCCTCCATCCGGCTCGGATAGGAGGCGGCCGGGGAACTGGCGCCGGCGCCGGCCGTCGACGACGAGCCGAGCGCCACGATGGTGAGCAGCTGCTTCCGAGCGATCTTCTGCGCCGTCCGGGTCAGCCGGTCGGCGAAGCGGGTGAGGTCCGACTGCGACCGGCACGGCGGCGCCGCATCGGGCGCCGGGTCGGAGGCGGCGGCGGGCAGGACGAGACCGAAGGGGACGAGGAGGGCCGCCGCGAGAAGCGTGCGGCGCACCCGAGCGAGGCGGGACACCATCATGGCCGATCGTTTGCTTTCCGTTCCTCTCTTGTCAAGGCGACCCCGTCGAGAATCAGCCTTGCGAGAAGCTTGCCGAAGCACGCGTGTACCCGCTCGGCCATGTCCATTTTCTTAGTGACGGTCGTCAGATCGAAGATACCCGCCTCGTTCCAGTGCTTCATGACCGCAAATCGGTCGAAAAGGTTGACGGAATGCTGCAGAGCGACGAACCGCATGGTGTCCGCGTAGGCATTCACCGCGATCATCGACTCGGTGCGCGGGCTGAACTGCATGTTCATCAGCAGCACGTCGGCGCCGCCCTTCTGCAAGGCCTCGGTGCCTTCCTCGAGGGCGATGCGGAAGTCCTCCGGATCGACGCCGCGGATCGCGTCGGCGGTACCGGACTGCCAGATCACCAGTGCCGGCTTCTTGGCGGTCAGGATCTCCGGAATCGCGGCCTGCATCTCGGCGGCGCTCTGCTTGGGCTTGGCGAAGGTGCTCACCGTCACGGCGACGCCGGGCAGGGCGGCTCTCAGCGCCGCCTCGAGCGGCCCCGGATAGGCCTTGCCGGCGCCGGCCGGGCCGGCGAGCGCCGAGGAGGCGCTGCCCAGGACGGCGATCTCGAGCGTCTTGGCGGCGATCGCATCGGCCACCCGCGGCATCGCGAAATCCGCTTGGACCAAGCCGTCAGGCACCTGGCACGCGGCCTCCGGCTCGGCCAGCGCCGGGCCGGCGAGCAGGGTTGCGAGGAGGGCGAGGACCGCGCGGGTCATGACGAGCTCCCGGCCGGCCCGGCGCTCGACGTGGCCCGTGACCCGGCATGGCGGCCTTCGATCAGCTTGTACCAAGACATAACGGCCGCCGCGGCAATCATAACCATAACCCCGGCGACGCTGACAATGATCTGCATCGCGATTCCGTCCCACAACTCCGCCATGACGAAGTGCGCCGCGAAGGCGAGGAACACGCCGAGGCAGAAGATCTCTAGCGAATGCTGACCGCAGACCACGGCCGGCCGCGCCCAGCGCGACTTCAGGGCCGGCCAGTCGCGCGGAACGAAACGCACCGCCAGCACGGCGAGGGCGAAGAAGTGAGCGACCCGCAGGACGTCGAGATTGGTCTTGTCGATCGGGTACATCCACTCGGCCAGCGCCTTCGGGACGAACCGGGTCCATGGCGGCACGTACCAGGTCAGCACGACCGCGAAGGAGACGAGCAGATAGGCGACGGCGAGCGCCACCACCCAGGGCGAGCGGATGAAGCCGCCGATGCGGTCGATGCCGCCGAGCGCGCACCAAGCGCCGAAGCAGAACAGCAACTGCCAGGCGAACGGGTTGAACACCCAGTGGCCGCTCGGATAGGCGGGCAGGTTGATGCCGAACTCCCAGGCGAGCGCATAGACCGCCACGGTGACGAACAGCGCGACGGTCGGGGCGCGCAACGCCAGCCAGACATAGGGCGGGAAGAACGCCAGCAGCACGATGTAGAGGGGCAGGACGTCCATGTTGGCCGGCTTGAACTTGAGGAGAAGGGCCTGGACGAGCGTCACGTCGGGCTGCCGCAGGAACTCGAAGACGCCCATCTCTTCGGCGTAGAGCGGGTTCTCGAAGCTCGCCGAGACATAGGCGATCTCGGCCATGTAGATGGTGAACAGGAAGATGTGGGCGACGTAGACCTGCCAGGCGCGGCGCAGGATGCGGGCCGAGGCGACCAGGAAGCCGCGCTCCTGCATGGTGGCGCCGTAGACGAAGGCGGCCGTGTAGCCGGAGATGAAGACGAAGATTTCGGTGGCGTCGCTGAAGCCGTAGTTCCGGATGGTGATCCAGCTCACCACGTTCGACGGAATGTGGTCGAGGAAGATCAGCCAGAGCGCGAGACCGCGGAAGAGGTCGAGGCGCAGATCGCGTCCGCCGGCTGTCGACATGAGTGCGTCCCGAATCCGTCCGCATTGCACGAGACCCGACTTATTGCGACGCAATGGGGCGAAGCGACGACGGTGCCGTTCGTCGCGCGCGATCGGGTCGCGCGGCAGCCGGTCACACGGCAGCCGGTCACACGGCAGCCGGTCACACGCCAGCCGGTCGGATGGGCACCGGTCGGACGCCCACCGGTCCGATGGCCGCGATCCCCCGGCGCGGGGGCCGGGTGGACCGGTGCGGCGGCGGGACGGTTCGTTCCCGGCGGTCGACCGGGTATAACGGTCGGTGCTCGACCCCCGCACCCGCATTCCGCCGCGAGGAGCCCATGTTCATAACCCGGACCCGCGACATCGAGGTGAAGGTGACGCCGCGTTTCCTGCCGGAGCGCTCGTCCGCCGACAAGCGGTATTACTTCTGGTCCTACACGATCGAGATCACCAATCACGGCGACGCGACCGTGCAGCTCGAGAGCCGCCACTGGCGCATCACCGACGCGCACGGCCGCGTGCAGGAGGTGCGCGGTGCCGGCGTGGTCGGCGAGCAGCCCGTGCTCGCGCCCGGCGCCAGCTACGAGTATACCAGCGGCGTGCCGCTGACGACCGACTCCGGCTTCATGACCGGAAGCTACACGATGGTCGACGACGCCGGCGAGCGCTTCGAGGTCGCCATCCCGACCTTCTCGCTCGACCTTCCCCACGCCGCCGCCCGGGTGGTGAACTGAGGGGCCGGCGGAGCGTCATGCGGGAGGCGAGCCCGACGGACCGCCGCGGTCTTTTGCATGACTCCGGCAATCGTGGTCTGCGCCGGCGAGGGTATTGCGCGATCCGTCATCCCGGGCGCGAACCATAGGTTCGCGAGCCCGGGAGCCATAACCCCGGTGTCGGTGGCGCACGAGAGACAGGGCGTATGGATCCCGGGCTCGGCGCGTGCGCGGCGCCCCGGGACGACGGAGCAGATCCGCAAAGCCCTTGCCTTCGCGGATCTCGACGGGGGAGCGACCCCGGACCCAGGTCCGCTCAGAAATGCCCGAGGTCGTAGTCGTCGCAGGAGCAACCGAACTGGTCGAGCGCGTCCTCGAGATGGTCGGGCAGCATGGGCTTCGAGAGCAGGTAGTCCGCGGTGCGCTTGTTGTGGGCGCGGGCCGCCTCGGCGCGCAGATCGTCCCAGTCGTCGAGCGAGCCGTCACCGCGTCCCAGCCAGGTGAGGGCGACGAGATCGACCTGTTCGTCCTGATTGAGCGAGCGGATGAACGCCTTGAGCTCGCGATAGGTCGGGTCGTCGCGGCGGGCGTCGAGCGCCGACCAGCTCGTCTCGTCGGCGTCGTCGTCGCTGTCGGTGGCGACGTCCTGAACCTCGAACTCGCGCGCCTTCATGATGACGTAGCAGACTTTCTCGGGCGAGATGGTCAGGGCAGGCGCGGTGATCATGGCTGGCGTCCTCGTGCGGCCAGTCCCATGTCGACGTCGAAACCGGCCCTCACCCTCCGTCTGCTTCGCCGACAGCACCGACCGCTTGCAACCGGTGGAAAGCTTATGGCCGGGCGGCGCGCGGGCCTTGATTTGCGTCAAGCAGCCGGCTGCCCGCGGCTGCGCGCCGCGGGGCATGGCCCCGCCCGCTCCGGGGATTGACGCCCCGTCGCGACTGCCGCCACCCTGCGCGCTGCGACGCACGATCTTCCGCGACACCACAGATCCCCGACAGCACACAGATAGGCGGCGCACGCCGCCGGAGGCGAGGCATGAAGAAAACCTATCGGGTCGCCGTGATCCCGGGCGACGGCATCGGCAAGGAGGTGGTGCCGGAGGGCGTCCGGGTTCTCGAGAAGGTCGCCAAGCGGCACGGCTTCGCGCTCCAGCTCGACTGGTTCGACTTCTCCTCCTGCGACTACTACCTGAAGCACGGCCGCATGATGCCGGAGGACTGGAAGCAGCAGGTCGGCGGCCACGACGCGATCTTCTTCGGCGCCGTCGGCTGGCCGAAGGCGGTGCCGGATCACGTCTCGCTGTGGGGCTCGCTGCTGCTGTTTCGGCGCGACTTCGACCAGTACGTCAACCTTCGGCCCGTCAAGCTGATGCCGGGCGTGCCCTGTCCGCTCGCCGGCCGCGCGCCCGGCGACATCGACTTCTTCGTCGTGCGCGAGAACACCGAGGGCGAGTACTCCTCGATCGGCGGCAAGATGTTTCCCGGGACCGAGCGCGAGTTCGTCGTGCAGGAGACCGTGATGACCCGCACCGGCATCGACCGGGTGCTGAAATACGCCTTCGAGCTCGCCCGCCGGCGGCCGAAGCGCCATCTCACCTCGGCGACCAAATCGAACGGCATCTCGATCACCATGCCGTACTGGGACGAGCGCGTGGAGGAGATGGCGAAGGCCTATCCGGACGTGCGCTGGGACAAGTATCACATCGACATTCTGACCGCGAACTTCGTCCTGCATCCCGACTGGTTCGACGTCGTCGTCGCCTCCAACCTGTTCGGCGACATTCTGTCCGATCTCGGCCCGGCCTGCGCCGGCACGATCGGCATCGCGGCGGCCGCCAACATCAATCCGGAGCGCACCTGGCCGTCGGTGTTCGAGCCGGTGCACGGCTCGGCGCCCGACATCGCGGGGCAGGGCATCGCCAACCCGATCGGCCAGATCTGGTCGGGCGCCATGATGCTCGACCATCTCGGCGAGGGCGAGGCGGCCGCCGCCGTGCTCGGCGCGATCGAGAAGGTGCTGGCCGAGAAGACGCTGCGCACCCGCGACCTCGGCGGCAACGCCGACACGGTCGCCTGCGGCAAGGCGATCGCCGAGATGATTTGATCGTCGTCATTCCGGGGCGCGGCATCTCCTCCCCGTCGCGGGTCATCACATGTCCCGACGGATGGGCCGGCCCCTTGAGCAGATGGCGTTGGCGTTCTCTGACGGTACGGCGAGTCCAGCGCCGCTCCCTCTCCCCGCAGGGGAGAGGTGAAAACAAGATCGCGGAACGCCTACGCCCTCACACCCCGTTCGGCTCGCCGCCGGGCTCGTCGGGGGCGTCGCGCCAGCGGCGGACCGTGCCGGTGTCGATGTCGAACAGGTCGAGCACGCGGCCGACCGTGTGGTCGATCATCTCCTCGATCGATGCCGGCTTCGCATACATGGCCGGCACCGGCGGATAGACGATCGCGCCCATCTCGGTGACGGCCGCCATGTTGCGGATGTGGCCGAGATGGAGCGGCGTCTCGCGCGCCACCAGCACCAGCCGGCGGCGCTCCTTCAGCACGACGTCGGCGGCGCGCGGCAAGAGCGAGCCGGTGATGCCGTTGGCGATCTCGGCGAGCGTGCGCATCGAGCACGGGCAGACGATCATGCCGGCGGTGCGGAACGAGCCCGACGAGATCGCCGCGCCGATGTCGTTGGTCGCGTACCACACGTCGGCGAGCGCCTGCAGGTCGGCGAGCGTGCGGTCGGTCTCGAGTGCGAGCGTCACCTTGGCGGCGCTGGAGACGACCACATGGGTCTCGACGTCGACGGTGCGCAGGATCTCCAGGAGCCGCAGCCCGTAGACGATGCCGGAGGCGCCGCTGATCCCGACGATCAGGCGGCGCGGCGTCGTGGTCATGCGGGTCTCCTGTGACGGGCCGGCCGTGGCGGGACGACCGGTGGCGGCGACCGGCGGGCGGTGCGGTCGCGCCGGGGCGGGGTGGTGCGAGGGTCGGCCGCGCGGGACGGCATCGGCCGGAGGCCGACAGCTAGCGCAGTTCGGACGACGATTCATCCCCCGAATCGCGGCGCTCGCGGTATCATGACGCCGAGCCTGTGCGCGTGCCGCGTGATCGCGGCGCACTCGCGCCGCTCGACCGCGCAGGCCGCGTGCAACGACGGGCCAGGGGACGCCGATTTGCCGTCCCTTTACCAAATTCTCAGGGTTGGAATGCAGTCTCGAACCGCGGCGGACACGGTTTCCGCCTTGTTGCTGCCCTAACTTCTTCCCAGATGGTCGGCAATATCGGGCTCGAATTCGAGGGGGACGAGTCTTTTGCGCGCAACCTGTCTGATCCTGCTGGCCGCCGGCGTCGGGGTGTCCGCGCTGGCGACGTCCGCGGTCGATGCCACGGCCCAGACCTATCCGGGCGCCTATCGGACGCCGGGCACCTACGGTGCCCCGGGCCCTTACGGATCGGCGCCCGTCATGGACGAGGACGACGAGGTCGCGACCTATCCGGGCGCGCCGCAGCGTTCGATGGGCGGTGCCTACGGGAGCGGCGACCTCAGTGGCCATCCGGCCGCCGCGCCGGTGCCCTACGAGACCCAGCCGCTGCCGCCCCCCGGCCAGGCCGACTATTCGCGCGGCGTCGCGCCGACCTATCGGGACGGCACGCCCTATCGCGAGGCGCCGACCACCATCTACCGCGAGCCGCCGTCGTCCGCGCCCTACCGCGACACCTTCGCGCCACCGCAAGGCGCGATGCCGCGCTACGCCGCGCCGGCCCCGGCCGACGGTGCGCTGCGGCCGCCCGGCGAGATCGCCGGCCAGTCGCCGGTCGGCCAGCCGCCGATGGGCGGCCAGGGCTATGCGACGGCCGCTCCGCCGCCGGGTTACGGTGCCCAGCAGGCTCCCGGTTATGGCGCGCAGCCGGGTTACGGCGTCCAGCCGGGCACCGGCTACGGGGCCGCTCCGCCGGCCTACGGGGCGCAGCCCGGCTACGGGGCACCCGCCTATGGCCGTCCGGCCGAGGCCGACCGCGCGCCGGTCGGCAGCATTCCGCAGGGCAACCAAGCCTACGCCGCGCTGGGGCCCGACTACCAGCCCGAGACGGAGCGCAAGGAGCTGCCGCCGCAGTTCAAGCGTCAGCTCGTCGATTACCCGACCACCGAGCCGGCCGGCACCATCGTGGTCGACACGCCGAACACCTACCTCTACCTCGTGCTCGGCAACGGCAAGGCGATGCGCTACGGCATCGGCGTCGGCCGCGAGGGCTTCACCTGGGCCGGGGTCGAGCGCGTCACCCGCATGGCGGAGTGGCCCGACTGGCACCCGCCGGCCGAGATGATCGAGCGCCAGCCCTACCTGCCGCGCTTCATGGCCGGCGGCGAGAGCAATCCGATGGGCGCCCGCGCCCTCTATCTCGGCAAGACCGTCTACCGCATCCACGGCACCAACCAGCCGTCCACCATCGGCACCTTCGTGTCGTCGGGCTGCATCCGGCTGGTCAACGAGGACATCGAGGATCTGTATCGCCGGGTCGGCGTCGGCACCCGCGTGGTGGTGAAGCCGAAGGCGTCGTCCAGCGCCGCGCCACCTCCGCCGGCCGCGGCGCAGCGGCCGCGTGCCGCCGGTTTGCCGCAGGTGATCCGCTGACGGCTCGCGCCGGGCACCGAATTCGAGGACGACGGCCGGGGGATCCCCCGGCCGTCGTCGTATCCGGGAGACGGCCCGGAAGACCGGGCGGCGGCGATTGACGGGCCGGGGGCGGCGCAGCACCATCGCGGCGAGGGGGGACGACAGGATGAGACGCGCGATCACCGGTTTCGCCGGGCTGGCCGTCGCGGCCGCGCTCGGCGGCTGCGTGACACCCTCGACGACCGCCCCGAACACGGCACCGCTCGAGCTCGGGATGACGCCGCAGGCGGCCTCGATGGCGCTCGGCGTGCCGCTCGAGCCGGTCGCCGGGCAGGGCGCCTCGCGCACCCAAGGCGACTCGCGCATCTATGTGGCGCGCCTGCCGGCCGCGACCCCCGGCCTCACCTCGGTCGACGGCCTGGTCTGGCTGCAGTTTCGCGCCGGGCGGCTGACCGGCTTCAAGCGCGACTGGCACATGGGGCCCGGACCGACCCGGCCGTTCTGAGCCGGGTCCGACAGCCCGTCACGGCCGGCCGTCACGGCCGTCCGAGGCTTCGCCGCACGCCCAGATAGACACCGGACGATCCGCCGCTCCCGGATCCGGCCTCGTCGCTGCGGCCGCCCGGCCGAAACCCGCCCTTGAGCGTCACGCGGTCGTCGACGTCGTAGCCGACCCCGAGTCCTTCGAGATGAAGGCGCCGGGTCCGCGCGGTTCCGGCCGCGCGTGGGCCGGCCGCCGCGCGATCCGCGACCGTCCCGGGCGTGGTCGCCAGAACCGAGAAGTCCGGCTGCGTCGGCTGCGCCAGGACCGCACCGGCTCCGGCCGGCAGAGCGAGCCCGAGCCCGACGACGAGCACCCACGGCTTGACCATCCGGGCCTCTCCTGCGTTCGGGTTCCGCTTCGCGCCTGGTACGCTCGTGCCGCCCCGCGTCCTTCGCGTCGTCGCGGCACCCGCTTGCCACCCGAAGGAAACCCGCGGGCGCCGCGTAAAAGGTCCAGGAGCGCGGCCGTCAGGGGGTCGGAGGCCGATGGAGAACGACGTCGACGAGGGGCTCGTCGCGCAGGTCGCCGCCGGCGACCGGCTCGCCTTTCGTCGTCTCATGGAGCGTCACATGCCGCGCGCCGTGCGGGTCGCCCAGCGGGTCACCGGCAATGCCGCCGATGCCGACGACATCGCCCAGGAGGCGTTCCTGCGGGTGTGGACGCGGGCCGGCTCGTTCGATCCGGCCAAGGCGCGCTTCACCACCTGGCTCTACCGGATCGTCACCAATCTCGCGATCGACCAGCGCCGCCGGCCCTCGCACGCCGAGCTCGAGCTCGCCGCCGAGGTGGCGGACGGCGAGCCGGGCCCGGACGCGACCCTGGAGGCGCGCGAGGAGCGGCGCGCCGTCGACGCGGCGATCGCGGCGCTGCCGGCCCGGCAACGCGCCGCCGTGGTTCTGTTCCATATGGAGGGCCTGAGCGGCCGCGAGGCGGCGGCCGTGCTGGATCTCTCCGAGAAGGCGTTCGAGTCGCTGCTGATCCGCGGCCGCGCCGCCGTCAAGGCGGCGTGCCGGCCGCGCGCGGAAACTGCCGGGAGGGTACCGTGACGTTCACCGAGTTTCGCCGTCTCGCCGAGACCTATGGCGGCGATGTCGCGCGCTGGCCGGAGGCGACGCGCGACGCCGCCCGGGCGATCGCCCGCACGCCGGAGGGCCGGGCGGTGCTCGCCGCCGAGCGCCGGCTCGATCTGATGCTGGAGGAGGCGCCCGAGGTGCCGCGGCGACGGGCCGACGACCTCGCCTTCGCGGTGATGCAGCGGCTCGCCACGGCCCCGCCGGCGACGCTGGTCCAGCGTCCCGGGGGGCCGCCTTCGGGGCGGCCGATCGGCGCGACGGCGCGCGGCTGGCTGCGCTGGCTGGTGCCGGCCGCGAGCCTCGCCTGCTCGCTCCTCGTCGGCGTGTCGCTCGCGCGCGAAGTGCCCTACGCGGTCGGCCCGTCGCCCGCCGCCACCATCATCGCCATGGTGGTCGACGCCGGCGCCATTCCGAACGACTGGGGGCGGCCGTGAGTGTTCCGTCGCGCTTTCTTTCCGGACTCCGCGCCCGCAAGCTGCAGGTCGCGCTGCTCGCCTCGCTGTGCCTCAACGTCGGGCTGGGCAGCTATGTCGCGACCCAGTGGCTGGCGCCGCGGCCGCTCATCGCCACCGCGGCCGGGGCGCCGATGCGCCTGATCGACTCCATCGCGGACCGCCTGCCGGAGGAGGACGCGACGCGGCTGCGCCGCATCTACGACCTGAGAAAACCGGCTGTCGTCGCAGCGCAGGCCGACTACGAGCAGGCGCTGCGCCGCGCGATCCTGAAGCTCGCCGACCCGCGCCTCGACGCGGCGTCGTTCCGGGCCGCCGTGATGGAGGCGCGCGACAAGCGCGTCGCCATCGGCGACATCGTGATCGACGCCGTGGTCGAGGCCGCCGTCGAGATTCCGCCGCAGACCCGCGCCGACCTGGTCGGCCGGCTGCGCGGACGCTGATCACGTGGCAAGTGATCACGCGATCGAGTCTCACGAGATCGAGACACACGCGATGACCGTGCGGCGCGAAGGAAACGGCGGCCGGCGCCGTAGCAGGGCAAACGGCACCCGCCGTTCTCACCCACGGAGACCCTCATGACCCTGCTCCGCTCCACGCTCGCCGCGGCGCTTCCGGCCGCGCTGCTCGGCCTCGCCGTCCTGCCCGCACAGGCCGCCGACGTGGTCGTCCAGAACGGCCGTTATGTCGTCGTCGCGCCGCCTCCGCCGCCGCCCGTGATCGTTCCGCCGCCGCCGCCCGTGGTGGTCGCCGGTCCCTATTATTACGGCGGTTATTACGGCCGCTATTACGGCCCGCGCCCTGCCTATGTCCCGGCCGCGGGCGTCAGCCGCACCGTGGTGGCGGGGCCGAACTGCACCTGGCGCACGACGCGTGTCTGGGTCGGCGGCGGCTATGCGATGCGTCGCGTCCGCGTCTGCTGAGACGACTGGACGTGATCACGTCGGTGGTCGTTCCGCGGCGGCGCGCAGCGCCGAACCCGGAGTCCAGCCGAGAACCAGGAGCATGCCGCTGAATTCCGGGTTCGCGCCTTCGGCGCGCGCCCCGGGATGACGGACCTCGTCAGCCCAAACAGACTCTCGTCCCTCACCCCGCACGATCAACATCAGGAGAAGACGACATGCGATCGATCCTCGCCGCCACCGGCCTCGCCGTGCTGCTCGCCGCCGGCGTGCACGGCCCTGCTTTCGCGCAGGACCAGGGCGTGCTGCGCGACGCCTGCAAGGCCGACTACCAGAAGCTCTGCCAGGGCGTGCAGCCGGGCGGCGGCCGCATCATCAAGTGCCTGCAGGACCAGAGCGACAAGCTCTCGCCCGGCTGCAAGACGGCGTTGTCGTCGCGCAAGTGATCAGATCACCGGGACGTTAGGGACAACGACTCCGTCATGGCCGGGCTCGTCCCGGCCATCCACGTCCTTGCCGTGCCGCAGCGGCAAAGACGTGAATGCCCGGCACGTGGCCGGGCATGACGAGTCTCTCGTATGGTGCGACGGTAGTGGCTCGCAAGAACTGACTCTCTACCCTTCCGCATCCTCCGGGCCGACCACGCTCGCGGGATCGAACTCGTAGCGGGTGTTGCAGAACTCGCACGTCACCCCGATCCGGCCGTTCTCCACCATGGCGGCGCGGTCGGCGGCCGGGAAGCTCTTCAGGATCGTCTCGACGCGCGCGTGCGAGCACGAGCACTGGGCCTCGACGTCGACGGCGCGGAACACTCGCACGCCGTGCTCGTGGAACAGCCGGAACAGGAGCCGCTCGGTGGACAGCGCCGGATCGAGCAACTCGACGTCCTCGACGGTGGCGACCAGGGCCTGGCCCTCGACCCAGGCGTCGTCCTCCGGCACGACGTGCGGCGCCGTGCCCTCCGGCGCGTCACCGGGATGAAGATCGGCGACCCGCTGACGCTCCTGCGACTTCGGCAGGAACTGCAGCATCAGGCCGCCGGCCCGCCACCGCCGCTGCGCGCCGCCGCCGCCGGCCGCCGCCGAGAACTCCTCGGCGACCGCGAGCCGCACCCGGGTCGGGATCTGCTCCGAGCGCAGGAAATACTCGTGCGCGGCCTCTTCGAGCGTCCCGCCGCCGAGCGCCACGAGGCCCTGATAGCGGTTCATGTCGGCACCCTGGTCGATCGTCATGGCGAGATGGCCGCGCCCGAGCAGATCGCCGTCGGTCGTGCCGGTCAGCGCCGCCACGGCGTCGGCGTCGAACTGGGCGTAGGCCCGCACCTTGCCGGGGCTGCGCCAGTCGACCACCAGCATGCGCACCGGTCCGTCCGTCTGGGTCTGCAGGATGAAGCGCCCCTCGAACTTGAGCGACGAGCCGAGCAACACGGTCAGCACGATCGCCTCGCCGAGCAGGCGCGACACCGCGGTCGGATAGGCGTGGCGGGAGAGGATCTCGTCGACCATCGGGCCGAGCCGCACGGTGCGGCCGCGCACGTCGAGCGCCGCGACCTCGAACGGGACGACGGTGTCGTCGTGCGGGATCTCGCCGGGGGCGCGGGACGGAATGCTGATCTGGCTCATCGGACTCCTTGGCGACCAGGGTGAGGCGGACGCGGACGCGGCGAACGAAATTCGACTGCGAACGCAAGGCGACGGCCGGCGGGAGGCCCGCCGGCCGTTCGCGACGACCGCATCCGTCCTCAGATAGTCACTGGACGGCGGCTTGGAAGCACCAGGCCAGGATGCCCTTCTGGGCGTGCAGGCGGTTCTCGGCCTCGTCGAAGACGACCGACTGCGGTCCGTCCATGACGCCGGCCGTGACCTCCTCGCCGCGATGGGCCGGCAGGCAGTGCATGAACACCGCGCCCGGGGCGGCCTTGGCCATCAGCCGCTCGTTGACCTGGTAGGGCTTGAGCAGGTTGTGGCGGCGCGCACCGTCCTCGTCGCCCATCGACACCCACATGTCGGTGAGCACGCATTCGGCGCCGGCCACCGCCTCGTCGGGATCGGTGCCGATCCGGATCGCGGCCCCCGACTGCTTCACCCAGTCGACCAGCGCCGGCCGCGGCGCCAGCTCGGGCGGCGTCGCGATGGCGAGCTCGAACTCGAACCGCTCGGCGGCGTGCATCCACGAGGACAGCACGTTGGAGGCATCCCCCGTCCAGGCGACGCGCTTGCCGCGGATGGGCCCGCGGTGCTCCTCGAACGTCATCACGTCGGCCATCACCTGGCAGGGATGCGACAGCTTGGTGAGCCCGTTGATCACCGGGATGGTCGCCTCGTTGGCCAGCTCCTGCACCTTCTCGTGATCGAGGGTGCGGATCATGATGGCGTCGACGTAGCGCGACAGCACCTTGGCCGTGTCGGCGATGGTCTCGCCGCGGCCGATCTGCAGCTCGTTGCCGTGCAGCACGATCGTCTCGCCGCCGAGCTGGCGCATCGCGACGTCGAACGACACCCGGGTGCGGGTCGACGGCCGGTCGAAGATCATCGCCAGCATCTTGCCGGCGAGCGGCGCCGGGTGGGCGTCGGGATGGCCGTTGGTCTTGCGCGCCGCCTTCATGGCGAGGCTGGACTCGAGCATCCGCCGCAGCTCCGGCCGCGGGATGTCGATCAGGTCGAGAAAGTGCCGAACTCCGCTCACGCCTTCAGTCCTTCGAGTTTTGGCGCGACGCCTTGCGCGGCCCCGGCGGCGCGCTCGAGACGGGTCGCAGCCCGATCGATCCGGTCCACCGCCTCGGCGATCTCGGTCTCGTCGATGATCAGGGGCGGCAGAATGCGTACCACGTTGTCGCCGGCCGCCACGGCGAGAAGCTTCTCCTCGCGCAGCGCCGTGATCAGGTCGTTGTTCGGCACCACGCAGGCGAGGCCGAGCAGCAGCCCTTCGCCGCGCACCTCGCGGACGACGGTCGGATGCCGGTCCGCCACCGCGGCGAGCCGCTGCTTGAGCAGCAAGGCCTTGTGCTGGGCGGCCTCGAGAAAGCCGGGCGCCAGCATCACGTCGAGCACGGCGTTGCCGGCCGCGACCGCGAGGGGGTTGCCGCCGAAGGTCGAGCCGTGGGTGCCGACCGTCATGCCCTTGCCGGCCTCCGCCGAGCACAGCACGGCGCCGACCGGGAAGCCGCCGCCGAGCGCCTTGGCGATGCCCATCACGTCGGGCGTGACGCCGACGCGCTGGTGCGCGAACAGCGGTCCGGTGCGGCCCATGCCGGTCTGCACCTCGTCGAACACCAGGAGGAGGCCGTTCTGGTCGCAGATCTCGCGCAGCCCGCGCAGGAACTGCGGGGTGCCGACCCGCACGCCGCCTTCGCCCTGCACGGCCTCGACCAGGATCGCCGCGGTCCGTGGGCCGATCGCCGCCTTCACGGCGTCGAGATCGCCGTAGGGCACCTGGTCGAAGCCCTCGACCGGCGGGCCGAAGCCTTCCATGTACTTCTTCTGGCCACCGGCCGCGAGCGTCGCCAGTGTGCGGCCGTGGAAGGCACCCTCGAACGTGACGATGCGCACGCGCTCCGGCGCGCCGTTCGCCGCGTGGTACTTGCGCGCGACCTTGATCGCGCCCTCCATCGCCTCGGCGCCCGAATTGCAGAAGAACACCAGGTCCGCGAAGCTCGCTTCGCACAGGCGCGCCGCCAGGCGCTCGGCATCCGGCACGCGGAACAGGTTGGAGACGTGCCACACCTTCTCGGCCTGTGCCTTGAGCGCCTCGACCAGCACCGGATGGGCGTGGCCGAGGGCGTTCACGGCGACGCCGCAGTGACAATCGAGGTAGCGCTCGCCCGTGGTGGAGACGAGCCATGCGCCTTCGCCCCGCTCGAAGGCGAGGTTCGCACGCGCGTAGGTCGGCAGGAGATGCGACATGGCCGAACTTCTTCTGGCGACTCGTGAATTGAGCGGCGCACGCCGAAGAGATGCGCGGCCCATGAAATGAATCGTGCCGCCCCAGGGGCGGCACGACGACATCATTCTAGGTCCGGGCGGCGCGGTGTCAACCGGACCCGCGGCATCCGTCGTCTCACTTACGGACTCGAAACGGCCATGAATTGTGGATGCAATACTGGGGACTCTTGCGTGGGACTCGCGCCATATAGTAGCGTTTTCTTCGTAAGTATACGATATCTCGTGCGGCGGACTGCTCTCTCAGTTTCACATCCAGTTCCTGCGTACCCGCCGGTGGAGAGGCACCGCCGCGCGGCGTTGGGGGATTCGGTGAGACCCGTCCCGCGCCGCGAGGCGAAGAGGAACACATGTGGACCGACGAGCGCGTGGAACTACTCAAGAAGCTTTGGAACGACGGTCTCTCAGCGAGCCAGATCGCCGTCGAGCTGGGTGGCATTACACGCAATGCGGTGATCGGTAAGGTTCACCGACTGGGCCTGTCCGGACGGGCCAAGAGTCCTGCGGCGGCGGTGCCGCGGGCGAGAAAGCCGCGCGCGGCGGCGCCGGTGATGCGCGTCGCGCGGCCGGCGATGCGCGGCAACACGGCGCTGGCACGCGCGCCCGTCTACGAGGTCGAGTACGAGCAGGAGGTCGAGGCGGTCGCCAATGTGGTGCCGATGGGCCAGCGCTGCACGCTGCTCGAGCTCGGCGAGGGCAAGTGCCGCTGGCCGGTCGGCGATCCGGGCTCGACCGACTTCTTCTTCTGCGGCGGCCGCACCGCCGAGGGGCTGCCCTATTGCGGCTACCACGCGCGGATCGCCTATCAGCCGGTCGACCGCCGCCGCGACAAGCGGCTCGGGCGGATCTGATCCGACACGATTCCGGCGTCCGGCGCGGCCGGACGCCGAACCGTTCGGCGCCGCACGCCACGGGCGCTGCACGACATCATCGCGGGATCGCGCAGGATTGCCGGATCGCTGTGGTCCGCGATGCGGCAATCCGGCCATGACGTCGCTGCATTGCGCGCGACATCCGGGACGCACGCTGGTCGCGACCGCCGCGCACGCGCCGTTCGAGCCGGGGAGCGTGGCGGGCGGGCGCCCGCCGCTCCGTCCGGCCCCTCACGCTTCCGCGCTGCCGTAGCGGTCGTTGAGGGCGTAGCCGGCGCCGCGCACGGTGCGGATCGGGTCGGAGCGCTGGCCGCGGTTGAGCGCCTTGCGCAGCCGGCCGACATGCACGTCGACGGTGCGCTCGTCGATATAGACGTCGCGCCCCCACACCCGGTCGAGCAGCTGCTCGCGCGAGAAGACGCGGCCCGGGTTCTCCATCAGGAACTCGAGCAGGCGGAACTCGGTCGGCCCGAGCGGCACGTCGCGCCCGGCCCGCGCCACCCGCTTCTTCTCGCGGTTGAGCTCGATGTCGCCGGCGGTCAGAACGGCGGCGACCCGCTCCGGCTTGGTGCGGCGGAGCAGCGCGCGGATGCGCGCGAGCAGCTCGGGCACGGAGAACGGCTTGACGATGTAGTCGTCGGCGCCGGTGGCGAGCCCGCGCACCCGCTCGCCCTCCTCGCCGCGCGCCGTGAGCATGATCACCGGGAGCTGCTGGGTCTCGGTGCGGGCGCGCAGCCGCCGGATCAGCTCGATGCCGGACAGGCCGGGCAGCATCCAGTCGACGATGGCGAGATCGGGCGGGCTCTCCTTGAGGCGGAGATCGGCGTCGTCGCCGCGGCCGGCGGCGTCCACGGCGTAGCCTTCGGCCTCGAGATTGTAGCGCAGCAGCAGCGTCAGCGGCTCCTCGTCCTCGACGATCAGGATGCGGGCGGCCATCGGGTGGTATTCCTCTCGAGAAGCGCGAGCGCCCGGCGGCGGACGCTCGTTCCCTTCGTCAGGCGTCGAACGGAACCACGGTGCTCGCCGTCGTGTCGCCCTTCGGGCGCTCGTCGACGAGCGACTTGCCTTCGATCATGTAGTAGACCGACTCGGCGATGTTGGTGGCGTGATCGCCCATCCGCTCGATGTTCTTGGCGCAGAACAGCAGATGGATGCAGATGCCGATGTTGCGCGGGTCTTCCATCATGTAGGTGAGGAGCTCGCGGAACAGCGAGTTGTTGACGGCGTCGATCTCCTCGTCGGCCCGCCACACCGCCACGGCTTTCTGCAGGTCGCGCCTCGCATAGGCGTCGAGCACGTCCTTGATCTGCGACAGCACCAGCTCGGTCATGTGCTGGACGCCACGCATCACCTGCTGGGCGCGGAACTCGTTGTCGAGAGCGACGACCCGCTTGGCGATGTTCTTGGCGAGGTCGCCGATCCGTTCGAGATCGTTGGAGATGCGCATCGCCGCGACGATGTCGCGCAGATCGACCGCCATCGGCTGGCGCCGCGTGATGGTGAGCACCGCCTTGGCCTCGATCTCGCGCTGCAGCACGTCGATGCGGGTGTCGGCTCCGACCACCTTCTGGGCCGCGACCAGGTCGCGGCGGTCGAGCGCCTCGGTGGCGTCCGAGATCTGCTGCTCCGCCATGCCACCCATCTCGGCGACCATGCGCGCGAGATCCTGCAGGTCGGTGTCGAAGGCCTTGTGCGTGTGTTCGCCCATCGGGGGGGTCTCCGGAACGTCGTTGGGTCGGGTGTCGTCTTCGGGGGCCTTCATGGGGGTCATCCGAAGCGACCCGTGATGTAATCCTGCGTGCGCCGGTCCTTCGGCGTCGTGAAGATGTCGCTGGTGATGCCGATCTCGACCAGGACGCCGAGATGGAAGAAGGCGGTGCGCTGCGACACCCGGGCGGCCTGCTGCATCGAATGGGTGACGATGACGATCGTGAAGTTCTCGCGCAGCTCGTCGATCAGCTCCTCGATCTTCGCCGTGGCGATCGGGTCGAGGGCCGAGCACGGCTCGTCCATCAGGATGACCTCGGGGCTCACCGCGATGGCGCGGGCGATGCACAGGCGCTGCTGCTGACCGCCCGACAGGCTGGTGCCGGAATCGCCCAGGCGGTCCTTCACCTCGTCGAACAGGCCGGCCCGCTTCAGGCTGATCGCGACGATCTCCTCGAGCTCGGCCTTGTTGCGGGCGAGCCCGTGGATGCGCGGTCCGTAGGCGACGTTCTCGAAGATCGACTTGGGGAACGGGTTCGGCTTCTGGAACACCATGCCGACGCGGGCGCGCAGCTGCACCACGTCGAGCTGCGGGTCGTAGATGTCCTGGTCGTCCATGGCGATCCTTCCGGTCACCCGACAGGCCGGGATGGTGTCGTTCATCCGGTTGAGGCAGCGCAGGAAGGTCGACTTGCCGCAGCCGGAGGGGCCGATCAGGGCCGTCACGGCGCGCTCCTGGATGTCGAGGTCGACGTCGCGCAGCGCGTGCTTCTCACCGTAGTAGACGTTGACGCCCTGCGCCACGATCTTGACCGGGTTGCCCGCCACGGCGGCGGCCGCGGCGATCGCGGTCGCCGAGTCGAGCTGGACCATGCTGTTCATCCGGGGGGCCTCCCTGCCACCTGACTTACCACCGACGCTCGAACCGCTTGCGCAGCACGATCGCCGCCCCGTTCATGACGAACAGGAACACGAGCAGAACCATGATGGCGGCCGCCGTCTTCGCCTGGAAGGCGATCTCGGGCAGGTCGGACCACAGATAGATCTGGACCGGCAGCACCGTCGCGGCGTCCGTGATGCTGGTCGCCGGCTCGACGATGAAGGCCACCATGCCGATCATCAGCAGCGGAGCCGTCTCGCCGAGCGCGTGCGCCATGCCGATGATGGTGCCGGTCATGATGCCCGGCATCGCGAGCGGCAGGACGTGGTGGAACACCGCCTGCTGGTGCGACGCGCCGACCCCGAGCGCCGCCTCCTTGATCGACGGCGGCACCGCCTTGATGGCGGCCCGCGACGCGATGATGATGGTCGGCAGCACGAGGAGCGCCAGCACCAGGCCGCCGACCAGCGGCGCCGAGCGGGGCAACCCGAAGAAGCTGAGGAACACCGCGAGGCCGAGCAGGCCGAACACGATCGACGGCACCGCGGCGAGATTGTTGATGTTCACCTCGATGAGCTCGGTCAGCCGGTTCTTCGGCGCGAACTCCTCGAGATAGATGGCGGCGGCGACGCCGATCGGCAGGCACAGCACCAGCGTCACCAGGAGGGTCAGGGACGTGCCGACCAGCGCGCCGCGGATGCCGGCGAGCTCCGGCTCGCGACTGTCGCCGGCCGTGAAGAAGAGGGTGTTGAAGCGGTTCTCCACCATGCCGCGGTCGCGCAGCGCCTCCAGCCAGGCGATCTCCTGGTCCGAGACCTTGCGATTGGTCGCCGGGGTCAGGTAGGTGACGAGCTGCCAGTCGCCGGGCTTGGCCGTGGCGCCGCCGGAGGCGAGCGGCAGCAGCACCTCGCCGGCGGCGTCGCGAGCGCCGATGCGGGTGAGCTTGACGAGGCCCCCGTCGACGGCGACGAGCAGGCTCGGCACGGTGACGCCGAGCGGCTCCTCGGCGGTGGTCGCCTCGAAGCGCGCCTGCAGGGCGGCGGCCGTGTCGGACAGCTCCGTCATGCGGGCCGAGAGGCTCGTCGCCTCCTCGGTCGCGGCGGCGACCCGGCGCTCGGCGGCGGCGGCCTTCGCCGCGTCGCCGGCCGCGCGGGCGGCGGCGAGGTCGCGCTCGGCGGCGGCGCGGCTTCCCTCGATCGACTGGACGATGGTCCGCAGCCGGGCGGCCTCGGTGCGGGCCGTGCGGGCCTGAGCCGACAAGGTACGCTTGACGGCCGCGAGGGACGCGGCGAAGTCGTCGGCGGTCGAGCTCAGCGTCACCTCGCCCGTGGTGCCGGCGACCGTCAGCGTGCCGCGGCCGGGCGTGCGCTCGATCCGGGTGCCGATTCCCTTGAAATAGAGATCGACGTCGTCGGAGACCAGCACCGGCACCTTGACGGTTCGGCCGATCAGCGACGGGTCGGCGACGACGCGGCGGCGAAGCTCGTCGCCCGCGCCGGAGGAGAGGAGCCCGTCCAGCGCGCGACGCCCGAGCCGGCTGGTCACGTCCGGGAACTGGGCCCGCAGCGCGTTGCGCACCAGGAGCTGGAAGTCGCCGGTGCGGATCACGGCGGGGTCGTTGGTGCCCTGCGGGTCGATCTCGCTGCGGTCGACCATCACCTCCATCTCCAGCACGTGCTGGGTGAAGGCCGGCAGGCCCTTCACGACGATGTCGGCGAGCACCACGAGCAGAAACACCGCGGTCAGCGCGATCGCTCCGATGCCGTAGGCGCGGAACCGGGCTTCGGCGCGGTACCGTGCACGGATCCGGGCCTTGGCAGCGTCCGAGGTGACGTCGACGGTGCGGGTGGCGGGAAGCGCTAGGTCAGTCATATTGCTCTCGATACCGTTTGACGATCTGCATCGCGATGACGTTCAGCGTCAAGGTGAAGAAGAAGAGCACCAGGCCGAGCGCGAAGGCGGAGAGTGTCTTGGCGCTGTCGAACTCCTGGTCGCCGACCAGGATCGTCTTGATCTGGACCGTGAAGGTGGTCACGGCCTCGAGCGGGTTGAAGGAGAGGTTGGCGGCGAGGCCGGCGGCTATCACCACGATCATGGTCTCGCCGACGGCCCGGCTGATGGCGAGCATCATGGCCGAGACGATGCCCGAGAAGGCGGCCGGCAGCACCACCCGCTTGATCGTCTCCGACTTGGTCGCCCCCATGCCGTAGGAGCCGTCGCGCAGCGACTGCGGCACCGCGTTGATGACGTCGTCGGAGAGCGACGAGACGAACAGGATGATCATCATGCCCATCACGAGCCCGGCGGCGAGCGCGCTCTCCGAAGCGACGTTGAGGCCGATCCCCTGACCGAGATCGCGCAGCCACGGGGCGAGCGACAGGGCGGCGAAGAAGCCGAGCACCACGGTCGGGATGCCGGCGAGGATCTCGAGCAGCGGCTTGGCGACGGAGCGGACGCGCGGCGAGGCGTACTCGGCCAGATAGATCGCCGCGAACAGGCCGATCGGGCCGGCGACCACCATCGCGATCAGCGTGATCAGCGTGGTGCCGACGACCAGCGGTGCGATGCCGAAGGCGCCGGACGAGCCGACCTGGTCGGAGCGGATCGCCGTCTGCGGGCTCCACTCCAGGCCGAACAGGAAGTCGAAGGGCGACACCTTCTGGAAGAACCGGAGCGACTCGAACAGCACCGAGAAGACGATGCCGACCGTGGTGAGAACGGCGACGCAGGCGCAGGCGAACAGCACCACCTTGACGACGCGCTCGACCCGGTTGCGGGCCCGGAAGCCGGCCGAGATCGCGCGCAGCCCGTAGGCGATGCCGAGCAGGCCGACGACGGCGCCGGCGGTGAGGATCAGGCCGTCGGTGAAGCTGCGCAGCGACGACCAAGTCTCGGCGGCGCGGGCCAGCGCCGGCGAGACCTCGCCGGTGTGGCGGCCCGAGGCGACCGCGACGATGTCGCGCAAGGCGGCGCCGCGTCGCAGCTCGTCGTCGAGCAGGTTCGGGTCCAGGGCCTCGATGGCGCGGGTCTCGACGATGTGGTGCGCGATCGGGACGCCGATCATGAACACCAGCATCATCGGCAGCAGCACGCTCACCACCACGAAGGCGCCGTGATAGTGGGGGCGGGAGTGGAACGTCTCGGTGCGGCTGGCGACCGTCGCCCGGTTGCGGCCGAGCACGAATCCGGTGGCGACGAGCACGGCGAGGCCGATGAAATAAACCAGAGACATGCTCTCGGTCCCTCGAAAGTTCGCAACCGAAGTCGCCGGAACGCGATCAACCCGATGCGACGGACGGTAAGGTGCGACGGACGGTAAGCGGCACGACAGCGAATGCTTGCAGGCTAGATGCCTGCAGGCCGGATGCTTGCAGGCAGGTGGACCGGCGGAGCGCGACGAGCATCGGACGAGACGACCCGGCCACGACGACCTCGCCACGACGATCTGGCCACGACAACGGCGGCTGCGTCACGAGACGCAGCCGCCGCCGTTGATCGGATGTCAGCTTATCACGACAGCGGGTCGGCCGTCATCGGAACCATACCCTCGACGTTCTTGCGCGAGATCTCGAGCTGGTTCTTGGGCAGGGTCACGAGACCCTTCTTGGCGAGATAGCCGTCCTCGCCGGTCGCCTTGTTGGAGACGTACTCGGCCGCGAACTTGTCGAGGCCCGGGATCACGCCGATGTGCGCCTTCTTGATGTAGACGTACATGCGACGCGAGCCCTTGTACTTGTCCGAGGCGATCGTGTCGAAGTCGGGGGCGACGCCGTCGATGGGGACGCCCTTGAGCTTCGCGATGTTCTCCTCGAGGAACGAGTAGCCGAACACGCCGAAGGCGTTCTTGTTGGCCTCGAGCTTCTGCACGATCACGTTGTCGTTCTCGCCGGCCTCGACATAGGCGCCGTCCTCGCGGAGCGTCTTCCAGACCTTGTCGAACGCCTTGACGTCGGACTTCTTGAGGGCAACGAGAGCCGGGATCTGCTCGGCACCCTTCTCCATGAACAGCTCGTGCAGCGAGTCGCGCGTGCCCGAGGTCGGGGGCGGGCCGAGCACCTCGATCTTGATGTTCGGCAGCGACTTGTCGATGTCGGACCAGTTCTTGTACGGGTTGGCGACGAGCTTGCCGTCAGCCCCCGGAACCTCCTTGGCGAGCGCCAGGAAGAGCTGGCCGAGGGTCAGCGACATCGTCGGGCCGGCCTTGGACTGGGCGAGGGTCAGGCCGTCGAAGCCGATATTGATCTCGATGATGTCCTTGACGCCGTTCTTCTGGCACTGCTCGAACTCGTTCTTCTTCATCCGGCGCGAGGCATTGGTGGCGTCCGGATGATCGACGCCGACGCCGGCGCAGAACAGCTTCATGCCGCCGCCCGTGCCGGTCGACTCGACCACCGGCGTCTTCACGCCGCTGGTCTTGCCGAGCTGCTCGGCCACCGTGGTGGTGAACGGATAGACGGTCGACGACCCGACGATGCGGATCTGATCACGGGCCTCGGCGGCGCCGGTGAGCGCCAGGCCGGTCGCCGCGATGGCACCGACGGCGATGAGGGAACGGTAAAGCTTCACGGGGCTCTCTCCTGCTGGCAGCCGCCATCGACCGATGCGCAGGGCCACTCCGCATCAAGGGGGCGATCGATCGCGTCTGGCTTCTGGGACGTCTGTCGTTTCCCGGTTGACCCGAGGACCGGTGCGAACAATACCGGCGACCGGTCCGAACCTCGGCCCGACGGACCGGGTCCGCAGCCGTTGTAGGGACTCTCGATGACGGTTACATGACAGCGTAATGCCTTGAAGTATTTCATAAATACGTCATATCGCGGTCGATGTCGCAATTCGTCGCGGTCAGCCGACGGGATGCGCGGTATCGGGCTCCGGAAGCCGCTCGGCGAGCGGCGGGAGCCGCACCGTGAAGGTGGCGCCAGCGCCGACCGTGCTGTCGATCCCGAGCCGGCCGCGATGGCGCTGCAGGATGTGCTTGACGAGCGCGAGACCGAGGCCGGTACCGCCCTGGGCGCGGCTGTCGGCCACGTCGGCGCGATAGAACCGCTCGGTCAGGCGGGGCAGGTGCTCGGGCGCGATGCCGGGGCCGTAGTCCTTCACCGAGACCGCGACCTCCTCGCCCTGGGCGGCCGGGGTCAGCGCCATCCCGATGTCGACGCGGCCGCCGCTGGCGCCGTATTTCAGCGCGTTCTCGATCAGGTTCTCGAAGGCGCGCACCAGCTCGTCGCGGTCGCCCGCCACGGTGACGCCGCCTGGCGGCGGCTCGAAGGCGACGACGACGCCGCGCTCGGCGGCGAGCGGCTGCAGCCCCTCGACGACCTGGCGGAGCAGGAGGACGAGATCGACCGGCGTCTCCGGCCGGACATGGGCTTTCAGCTCGATGCGCGACAGCGACAGGAGGTCGTCGATCAGGCGCGCCATGCGGCTCGCCTGCGCCCGCATGATGGCGAGGAATTTTTCGCGCGCCGCCGTGTCGGCGCGGGCCGGGCCCTGCAGCGTGTCGATGAAGCCCGACAGCGAGGCGAGCGGGGTGCGCAGCTCGTGGCTGGCATTGGCGATGAAATCGGCCCGCATCTGCTCGGAGCGGCGCAGCGGTGTGAGGTCGTGGAAGCTCACCATCAGGAGCCGCTCGCCGGCCGGCCGACCCGGACCCGGCGGCAACCGTACCGGCGTGATCACGGTCTCCCACCAGCGTTCGGTCGGCACCCGTTGGGCCATCTCGGTGCGCACCGTGCCGGCCGTGCCGGGCTCCTCGGCGGCGCGCCGGACGGCGTCGAGGACGCCAGGATGGCGCAGCGCGAAGGACAGCGGCCGCGCCGTGGCGAGTGCCGGCGCCACCTCGACGGCGCGCCGGTTGAAGGCGCGCACCAGACCGCCGCGCTCGAGCACGATGACCGGGTCGGGGACGCCCGCGATGGTGGCATCGATGACGAGGTCCAGGGCCTCGGTGCCCAAGCCGCGGTCGACGGTGTCGGCGGCACGTGCCCGCGCGGCGCGGCGCTGGTCGACCGCGAGGGCGAGCGCGACGGCGGCGAACACCAGCACGGCCGGCAGCGGGGCGAGCTCGCGGGCCAGAACGGCCGCGAGCAGGGTGGCGGCCGTGATCACCACGGCCACCCGGACACGGCGGACGTCGCCGACCGCGGTGCTGATGAGCCGCCGCGCCCCGCCGGTCTCCTGCGGTTCGTTCGCCACGGCCATGCGCCTCCGCCCTGTCTGTGTCTGTCCTGCGCCCCGCCGGGGGGCGCTTCGCCGGCCGTCGCCGCGGTCCTGCCTCGCCGGTCGGCCTTCCGGGCCTTCCGGTCCCTGGCCGTCCGGCCCTTCGCCGCTCGGCTCCCCGGCCCGGTGCTCAGCCGGTCCGGTGCTCAGCCGGTCCGCTCGTCCCCGGCGGCGGCCTGGGCGGGCCCGAGACCCGCCGCGGGCTCGGTCGACCGGCCGCGGCTGCGCGCGATCGCGAGCCACGCCTCGCGGCCGCCGAGAATCAGCAACGCCAGCGCGAACGGCACCAGATAATACAGCAGCCGGAACAGCAGCAGACCGGCGAGGAGCTGCTCCTTGTCGAACTGCCACAACGCCACCAGCATGGCCGCGTCGAACACCCCGAGCCCGCCCGGCGAGTGGCTGGCGAAGCCGAGCAGGGTCGCGGCGACGAAGATCACGGCCAGCGTGACGAAACCGATATACGGCTCGTGCGGCACCAGCATGTACATGGCGGCGGCGCAGCAGCCGAGATCGATGATTCCGATGGCGATCTGGAGGAGCGTGAGCGGCCCGCCCGGCAGCGTCACCTCCCAGTTGCTGCGGCCGATCACCCGCCGGGTCTTCCACACCCAGCCGACATAGGTCGCGAGCGCGATCAGGGTGACGATCGCCAGCCCCCGGTTGATCCAGGCCGGCACCTGGTTGATGGCGGAGGCCGCCTCCGGGGCGATCGCGATGCCGAGCCCCAGCACGGTCGCGTTGCCGAGCCAGAACGTGAAGCCGGCGACGAAGCAGACCTTGGCCACGTCGATGGCCGACAGCCCGTGGCGCGAGTAGATGCGGTAGCGCACCGCGCCGCCCGTGAAGGCGCTCGCCCCGACATTGTGCCCGACCGAGTAGCTGGTGAAGCCGGCCAGGGCCGCGATCCGGTACGGCACGTCGCCGCGGCCGATCGTGTGCAGGGCGAAATAATCGTAGAACGTCAGGGTGAAGTAACCCGCGGCGACGAAGGCGCCGGCGACCACGATGTCGAAGCGCGGGATCGCCTTCACGGCGGCGATCACCTCGTGCACGTCGATCCCGCGCAGCATCCGCCAGAGCACGACGGCCGCCGCTGCGATCACGGCCAGGCTGACCACGAACCCCACCCGGTGCCAGCCAATCTTCCGGTCGAAGGCCTCCGAGGCCGCACGCAGCCGATGGTACATCTTGAGATCCTGGCGCTCCGTGCAGGGAATCCGGGCGGGGGTCGCGCGCCCCGGCCGGCGCGCCGTTCGCGTCTAACAGAACCCCGTGCGGATTACGAGCACGGGGAACTGCGACCCGTTCCCGCGCCGGCCGCCCTCCGGCGGTCCCCCGCCGGCCCACCGCGGGCGGCCCGGCCGGACCGCCGGGTCGGCGGCCGCGATGGACAATCCGGCCGGCATCGGGAATTGTCCGGATGCTGCAGCGCCGTAGGCTCTGGCCGCCGGGCGGGGGCGCCGGAGCGATCCGAGGGGGAGAGGATGACCGAGACCGACACGATGCTGGCGAACGTCGCGGACGGCATCGGCACCATGACGTTCAACAATCCGGAGCGCCACAATGCCGTCTCGCTGGAGATGTGGGAGGCGGCCGGGTCGATCCTGGAGGATTTCGCCAACGACCCGCAGGTGCGCGTCGTGGTGCTCACCGGCGCCGGTGGCAAGGCCTTCGTGTCGGGCGCCGACATCTCCAAGTTCGAGGACGAGCGGGCGAGCCAGGCCGCCTACGAGCGCTACAACGCCGCCGTCGACCGCGCCTCGACGCTGCTCTCCGACCACCCGAAGCCGACCATCGCCAAGATCCGCGGCTGGTGCCTGGGCGGCGGCGTCGGGCTCGCGACCTGCTGCGACCTTCGGATCTGCTCGGACAATTCCCGCTTCGCCGTGCCGGCCGCCAAGCTGGGGCTGGGCTACGCCTACAAGGGGCTGAAGAAGATCGTCGATCTGGTCGGGCCGGCCTACGCCAAGGAGATCCTCTACACGGCGCGCCAGTTCACGGCCGCCGAGGCGCACGGCATGGGGCTGGTCAACCGGGTCGTCGCGGCCGACGATCTCGACGCCTACGTGCAGGACTACGCCGTCACGATCGCCGGCAACGCGCCGCTCACGGTCGCGGCCGCCAAAGTGGCGGTCGGAGAGGCCACGAAGCCGGACGCCGAGCGCGACCTCACCCGCTGCGAGGCGATGGTCAACGCCTGTTTCGCCAGCCAGGACTACGTCGAGGGTCGCCGCGCCTTCATGGAGAAGCGCAAGCCGGACTTTCAGGGGCGGTAGACGAGCGCCGTCGAAGAGCGGCGCACCGTGCGCTTCGCAGTTGCGAAGCAGATCGAGCGTGCCGTTCGGCACGGGAGCCATGCAAGAGATCTCCTGCGACATCTCTTGCGGCGAGGGTGGGGATGCAGAACACTGCGCCTCCCTCCATGACACGCACGCGCCCCGCGCGTCGCCGTTCCGGGTGAGCCCATGGCTTCCGTCAGCCGCCGTCTCTTCGCATCCCTGGCGTTGGTCGCCGCGTTCGCCGCCGCGCCGCTCGCGCTCGCCGAGCCGGACGTCAAGACCGACCTCAAGACCGACCTCAAGACCGTCCTGGCGCCGTCCGGCAAGCTGCGCGCCGGGCTCTACCCCGGCACGCCGACCTCGTATCTGGCCGGCGAGAACGGCGCGTCGCCGCGCGGCGTCGGCTACGAGCTCGGCAAGGCCTTGGCCGAGAAGCTCGGCGTGCCCTACGAGCCGGTGGTCTTCAAGAAGAACGCCGAGGTGCTGGAAGCCGTGCAGAGCGGCGCCGTCGACGTCGCCTTCACCAACGCCTCGGTGGCGCGCGCCAAGGTGATGGATTTCGGCCCCGCTTATCTCGACATCGAGCTCGGCTATCTGGTGCGGGAGAACGCGCCCGTGACGGCCGTCGACGCCGTCGACAAGCCGGGCGTCAAGATCGGGGTCACCAAGGGCTCGTCGTCGGACGGCGTGCTGACGCGCGAGCTGAAGACTGCCGAGGTCGTGCGGGTCGAAACCGTCCTGCTCGCCGCGGAGTTGCTGAAGGAGGGCAAGATCGACGCCTTCGCCACCAACAAGGCGACCCTCTACGAGATGGGCGAGAAGGTGCCGGGCGCCAAGGTTCTCGACGGTCGCTGGGGCATGGAGCGTCACGCCGTCGCGATCCCCAAGGGCCGCGAGGCCGGCCTGCCGATGGTGCGCGCCTTCACGGCCGAGGTGAAGGCGAACGGCCTCGTCGCTGGTGCCGTCCAGCGCGCCGGCCTGCGCGGCGCCCAGGTCTCGGAGATGAAGTAGGGGGCAAGCGGCGTTCTGATCATCTCCTCATGGCGAGGAGCGGCCGAAGGCCGCGTCTCGAACCATGCGGCCCCCGCGGTGGCCGTCCCCGCCCTTCGAGACGGCCCGCTGCGCGGACCCCTCAGGACGAGGACGGAGTGGAGTCCGCGCTGATGGCGCGGTCTCCGACCTCTCCCCGCAAGCGGGGAGAGGCTCTTGGGCGGAGAGGCTTTTGGTCAGCAGCGCCTCGGATCACGGCTGCTGCACGCCTGCCGCCTTCACGACCTCCTGCCACTTCTTGCGCTCGGCCGCGATGAAGGCGGAGAACGCCTCGGGCGTGCTGGGCGCCGCGACGGCGCCGACCTCGGCGAGCGTCGTCTGCACCTCGGGAGTCGAGAAGATCGCCTTCACGTCGGCGGCGAGCTTGTCGACGATCGGGCGCGGCGTGCCGGCCGGCGCGAACAGGCCGTGCCACGAGGTCGCGTCGAAGCCCGGCAGTGTCTCGGCGACGGTCGGGACGTCGGGGGCGATCGGGCTGCGCTTCAGGCTGGTCACCGCGATCGGGCGCACCGTGCCGGCCTTCGCCTGCGGCCAGGCGAGCGTCATGTTGTCGAAGGCGAGATCGATATGGCCGCCGATCAGGTTGTTCATGATCTCGTTGGAGCTGCGATACGGCACGTGCGTCATCGTCGTGCCGGTCCTGATCTTGAACAATTCGCCGGCGAGATGGTTGGAGGCGCCCACCCCCGAGGAGCCGAAGGACAGCTTGTCCGGGTTCTTCTTCAGATAGTCCGCGAGCTCGGCGACCGTCGCCACCGGGAGCTTCGGGTTGACGACGAGGAGGTTCGGCAGGGTCGCGAACAACGACACCGGCTGGAAGTCCGTCTCCGGGTCGTGCGGCATGTTTTTATAGACGAACTGGTTGATCGAGTGGCTCGACACCGTGCCGACCAGGAGCGTGTAGCCGTCCTTCGGCGCGCGGGCGACGACGCTCGAGCCGATATTGCCGCCGGCGCCGGCCCGATTCTCCACCACGAACGGGATGCCGGTCCGCTGCTGCATCGCGTTGGCGAAGATGCGGGCGAACATGTCGGTGGTGCCGCCGGCCGTGAACGGCACCACGACCGTGACCTGCTTGGTCGGCCAGGCCGGGGCGCCACCGCCGGGGGCCGCCTGCGGCGCCGGGGCCTGGGCGGCGGCGGTGCCGAGCGCGGCGGCGAGCGCCAGTGCGACGGCGACGAGAAGCTTTGGCATGCGACGTCTCCACGGTCCCGCGCGTGTTCTTCGGCCGCCGGACCCGCGGGGCGTCGCAGGGCGGCCATGGTCGCCTCGTTAGGCGCGCCTCCGTCAGGGGTCAATCTGTAGTGCATCAGATTGACAGACTGGTGCATCAGTGCCTATGAGCCAAAAGGCGCCCGGACGGCGATTCGAACGGCCGAAGGCGCGGCACGAAGGAGACCCGCGTGAGCATCGTCGACCTGACCGCAGCCCGGGACGCGGGGGACGAGGCGGGGCCGCGCCTGCCGGCGGGCGCGACCGTCTACGAGCGGCTGCGCCAGATGATCGTGACGCTGGCGCTGCCGCCGGGCGCCGCGATCAACCGCGCGGAGCTGCAGGCGAGCTTCGGCCTCTCTTCGACGCCGGTGCGCGACGCGCTGACCCGGCTCGCCGAGGAGGGGCTCGTCGACATCAAGGCGCAGAGCGCCACGCGGGTGAGCCTGATCGACGTCGCCGCCGCCCGGCAGGCGCAGTTCCTGCGTCGCGCCGTCGAGCAGGAGGCGGTGCGCCTTCTCGCCGCGCTGCCCGACAAGGAGTTCGAGCCGGAGCTGCGCGCCCTCCTCGACGCGCAGACGCTGCGTGCCGCCGCCGGCGATCTCGACGGCTTCGACACGCTCGATCGCGCCTTCCACCGGCGCCTCGTCGAGCTCGCCGGCGCGCCCGATCTCGATTCCCTGGTGCGGTCGCGCTGCGGCCATATCGACCGCATCCGCCGGCTGCATCTGCCGGTGCGCGGCAAGGCCGAGGAGGTGGTGCGCGACCACGCCCGCATCCTCAAGGCGATCGTCGCCGGCAATGCCGAGAAGGCGCAGGCGCGGGTGCGCGACCACCTGGCCCGCTCGCTCGCCTATGTCGAGACGCTGCGGGCCGCCCATCCGGGCTTTTTCCGCGGTTGAGCGCTGTGCCAAGCGACCACCTCGCTGTCATTCCGGGGCGCGGCGAAGCCGCGAACTCGGAATCCAGCGACGCGTTCCGAAGTCTCGGCTGGATTCCGAGTTCGCGGCTTCGCCGCGCCCCGGAAGGAATGACCACCGAGTTGATCGAGCGAAGACGTGTGAACAAGCCGAGCCGGGAGACACGAAATGTATATCGGCGAGCAGCTCATCGCCCCGACCGACGCGCGGCTGCGCCTCTCCGCCCAGCTCGGCTGCCGCGGCATCGTCATCGACACGCGCCCGGCCCTCGAGGTGATCGAGGCCGACGGCGCGTGGAACCCGCAGAAGGTCGCGGCGCTGCGCCGGCGCATCGAAGGCTTCGGGATGCGGCTCGACGGCATGGCGCTCGACGTCGGCTCGCTGCTGCTCGACAGCCTCCGCGCCCCCGACAGGGCGAAGGAGACCGCGGCGCGGCTGCGCCAGCACATCCGGGCCGCCGCCGAAGGCGGCGTGCCGCTGCTCAAATACACGGTCGCGATGGTCGGCATCACCCGCACCGGCATGGTCGAGGGCCGCGGCGGCATGCAGTGCAGTGCCTTCCGGGCGGCCGACTACCGGCCCGAGGCGGATGCACGCTTCTCCTACTGGGGCACGGTGCTGCCCGAGGACGGCGAAGGAAACGGCGGTGGCGGGGTGTCACCCGTCGATCGGCAGGGCGCGCCCGAGACCTGCGGGCAGGTGATGGCGAGCGCCGCCGGCCCGATCAGCGAGGCCGACGGTTGGCGGGCGATCGCGTTCCTGGTCTCCGAGCTGTTGCCGACCGCCGAGGCGGTGGGTGTGAAGCTCGCCTGCCATCCGCACGACCCGGCCTATCCGCCCGGTGGCCTCAACGGCGTCCATCACGTGCTCGGCTCGCTCGACGGGATGCGGCGCTTCGTGGCGCTGGCGCCGGAGAGCCCGTGCCACGGTTTCAACTTCTGCCAGGGCACCATCGCCGAGATGTCGATCGACCCGACCGCCACGGTGCTGGAGGCGATCCGCACCTTCGGGCCGCAGAAGCGCATCTTCATGGTCCACTTCCGCAACATCACGGGCGGCTATCTCGACTTCCGCGAGGCGATGCCGGACGAGGGCACGGTCGACATGGCGGCCTGCATCCGCGCCTATCGCGAGGTGGGCTACGACGGGATTCTCTGCCCCGACCACGTGCCGCTGTCCGACCTCGACCCCGGCCGCGAGCGCTTCTTCGCCTTCGCGCTCGGCTACACCAAGGCGCTGCTGCAGGCGGCGTGAGCGGCCCTTCCAACGTAGCGAAAGTGTCTCGGCGAGGCGCCGGCGCTCCCTCTCCCCGCGTGCGGGGAGAGGGTCGGGGTGAGGGGGCGCTTCCGTAAAGCTCAGACTCGCGGCGACGCCCCCTCCCCCGACATCCGCGCGGAACGCGCGAATGTCGACCTCTCCCCGCGCGCGGGGAGCGGTGAGGATGCGGCTCCGATCAGATCTGATCTCGTCAGATCTTATCAGATCAACCTTCCCCCATCCCCCGGCAGGCGGCCCAGATCTTCTCCGGGGTGGCCGGCATGTCCATGCGGATGCCGGCCGGGGTCGGGATGGCGTCGGCGATCGCGTTCATCACGGCGGCGAGCGAGCCCGTCGTGCCGGCCTCGCCGACGCCCTTGACGCCGAGCGGGTTGGTCGTCGCCGGTGTGTTCGCCTCGGCCGAGACGACCGGCGGCATGTCGGCGGCGCGCGGCATCGCGTAGTCCTGGAACGAGCCGGTGACGAGCTGGCCCGAGTCGAGGTCGTAGACGGCGCGCTCCATCACGGCCTGGCCGAGCCCCTGCGCCAGTGCGCCGTGGAGCTGCCCCTCGACCAGCACGTGGTCGAGCACCACGCCGCAATCGTCGACCGCCGTGTAGCGCACGATCGCCAGCGCCCCGGTCTGCGGATCGATCTCCACCTCGGCGACGTGGCAGCCGTTCGGAAAGTTTTGCGGCGTGTCGGTCGCGACCCGTGTGTCGAGATCGTCCTCGCTCTCGCCCGCGGCCTTCTTCTGCGCCGCCATGTCCGCCACCTCGAAGAGCGAAATGCGTCGGTCGGTGCCGGCGATAGAGAAATCGCCGGCCGCATAGACGATGTCGGCCTCGGCCGTCTCCAGTGCGTCGGCGGCGATCTTCCGGCCCTTCTCCAGCACCACCGCGACGGCCTTCACCAGGGCGGCGCCGGCCGCGCTCGTCGTGCGCGAGGCGACCGAGGAGTTGCTGATCACGCCGTTGTCGCTGTCGCCGCCCGAATATCTAATCTTGTCGAGCGGCACGCCGAGCCTCTCGCTCAGCACGCGTGGAAAAATCGTCGCGTGGCCCTGACCGGTGGCCTGGGCGCCGAGCGCCAGCACCACGGTGCCGTCGCCCGGAAAGAGCAGTCCGGCGCCCTCGGTCGGCACGCCGCCGGCGTGCTCGACCATGCAGGAGAGCCCGACGCCGCGCAGTCTTCCGCGCGTCCTCGCCTCGGCCTTGCGGGCGTCGCGGCCCGCATGGTCGGCGAGCGCCAGCGCCTTCTCGAACACGGCCGGAAAGTTGCCGCTGTCGAACACGGTGCCGACCGGCGTCCGGTACGGAATCGCGTCCGCCGGCACCAGGTTGCGGCGGCGGATCTCGTCCGGCGCGATCCCGGTGAGGCGGGCCGCCTCGTCGACCAGGCGCTCGATCAGATAGTTCGCCTCCGGCCGGCCGGCGCCGCGATAGGGCGCCGTCGGCGTCGTGTTGGAGAACACGCAGCGCACCGCGATGTCGACCCGCGGGATCGCGTACATGCCGGGCACGCAGCGGGCGAAGTTGACAGTGGCGAGGAACGCCGCGACCTGCCCCACATAGGCGCCGAGATTGACGAGGCTGCGCAGCCGCAGCGCCGTGAATCGGCCGTCCGCATCGACCGCGAGCTCGCCTTCGAGGATCGAGTCGCGCGCATGCGCGTCGGTGAGGAACGCCTCCGAGCGGGTCGACATCCAATGCACGGGCCGCTCGAGCCGCTTCGCCGCCACGCAGAGCGCCGGATACTCCGGATAGGGCGAGCTCTTCATGCCGAAGGCGCCGCCGACATCCTCGGTGATCACCCGCAGCTTGCCGGGATCGATGCCGAGGATGCGGGCCATGTGGTCGCGGATCGGCCGGGCGCCCTGGGTGCAGACGCGGAGCAGATAACAGTCGGTCGCGGCGTCGTAAGAGGCCGTGGCGCCGCGCGGCTCCATGCTGGCGACCATGATGCGCTGATTGACGTGGCCGACGCGGGCGACGTGTGCCGCGGCGGCGATCGCGGCGTCGACGGCGGCCGGGTCGCCGCCGTCCGCCGCGGTCGGGAACTGCCAGTCGAGGGCGATGTTGCCGGGTGCCTCGGGCCACAGCTGCGGCGCTCCGGGCGCGGCGGCGCGCTGCACGTCGACCACGGCGGGCCGCTCCGCGTAGTCGACCACGACGAAATCGGCGGCGTCCTGGGCGGCGAGCGCCGTCTCGGCGACGACGAGGGCGACCGGCTCGCCGGCATGCATCGCGGTCGCGGCGAGCGAGGGGCGGAACGGCATCACGAGCGGCCCGCTCGCGCCCCGCATCGGCATGTGGGCGGCGAGCGTTCCGACCCCGGCGGCCGCCATGTCGTCCGCCGTGAAGACGCCGAGCACGCCCGGCACGGCGCGCGCGGCGCTCGCGTCGATGCCGGTCACCACCGCATGGGCGTGCGGCGACCGCACGAAGACCCCGTAGGCCTGCCCGGGCAGCGCCGCGTCGGCGACGAAGCGGCCGGCCCCGCGCAGCAGCGGCGCGTCCTCGACCCGGTATCGTCGGAGAGCCGCGCGCGCCGTCGTGTCGTCCATCGGGGGTGCCTTCGTCTACCTTGTATGTCCGGCGTCGATCGACGGCCGTGCGTCACGCGCATGGTTCGTCATGCGCGGGCTCGCCCCGCGCATCCATCCGGCACGCGACCACGCTATTTCGAAGGACGATGGGTCGCCGGGTCAAGCCCGGCGACGACGCGGCTCTGTCACGGGCCACGCTCAGCCGAACAAGGCGAGGCCGATCAGGCCGAGCGTGCCGACCGCGACGCGCCACCAGACGAACAGGCCGAAGCCGTGGCGGGCGACGAAGCCGAGGAAGGTCTTCACCACGATCCAGCCGAACACGAAGGAGGCGACGAAGCCGACCGCCACCAGGATCAGGTTGCTGGAGCTCATCTGGCCGCCGTTCTTGTAGAGGTCGTAGGCGAAAGCGCCGACCATGGTCGGCATCGCCAGCCAGAACGAGAACTCCGCGGCGGAGCGCCGGTCGGCGCCGAGCAGCATGGCGCCCACGATGGTGGCGCCGGCGCGCGACACGCCCGGGATCATCGACACGCACTGGATCAGCCCGATGCCGAGATACACCTTGAGGGGGAACTCGGTCGCCTCGTCGTAGCGCGGCTTCAGGTCGAGATGGTCGACCAGATACAGCACGGCCGCCCCGGCGATCAGCGAAAAGCAGATGATCCACGGGTTGAACAGAACCGACTTGATGAAGCCGTGGGCGATCGCCCCGACGATCGCGGCGGGCAGGAAGGCGATCAGCACGCCGAGAACGAAGCGGCGGGCGTACTCGTCGGAGAAGAAGTGGGTGGCGAGCAGCAGGAGCTTGCGGAAGTAGATCGACAGCAGCGCCATGATGGCGCCGAGCTGGATCAGCACCGCGAAGGTCTTGCCGAAGTCCTCGTCGTCGAAGCCGAAGAAGTGCTCGACCAGGAGGAGGTGGCCGGTGGACGACACCGGCAGGTATTCGGTCAATCCCTCGACGAAGCCGAGGAAGGCGGCCTTGAACAGATCGAGCAGCATGCGGGGCTCCGGACCAGACGGGCGGGCGGGGCCCGCGAACGGCTGCGCGCTTGTCGCAGATACCGGCCCCGGCCGGCAAGGCGGCAATGGGCCGGGGACGGGCGGTCCGGCCGGCCGCACGCCGGGGGCGCCTGGAATTCACCGCATTGAGGCGGCATGAGCGGGGAACCCGCCGGGCGGTCGGGGGCCGGGTCGAGCCGTGGCCACGGAAACCGTACCGGCCGAGAATGTCCGCCGGGGGGCTTGCCCGTCGGCGGCCGGGGCGGCAAGTTCGCTCGGGCATGCATTTGCGTCGGGTCGGTCCGGCGCGCGTCTCGATTGGCTCACGCCGGTTTCGGCCACGCAGGTCTCGGTTCACGCAAGTCCATGATGTTGACGCTGTTTCATCAGCCGTTGTGCCCGCAGTCGCGATTCGTCCGGATCGCGCTCGGCGAGTACGGCGTGGTGCCCAACCTCGCCGACGAGCGGCCGTGGGACCGCCGCCAGGAGTTTTTGGTGATCAACCCGGCCGGCACCACCCCGGTGCTGGTGGAGGACGGCCGCCCGCCCGTCGCGCACCCGGCCATGATCGCCGAATATCTCGACGAGACCCGCGGCAGCGGGCTCGGCGAGCACCGGCTGCTGCCGCAGGAGATGGCGGCCCGCATCGAGGTGCGGCGGCTGACCATGTGGTTCCTGGAGAAGTTCCACACCGAGGTGTCGGGCCCCTTGGTGCTTGAGCGGGTGTTCAAGCGCCACATGACGGTGAAGCAGGGCGGCGGCTCGCCCGACATCGACGCGATCCGTGCGGCGCTCTCCAACATCCGCTATCATCTCGCCTATATCGGCTGGCTGGTGCGCACCCGCGACTGGCTCGCCGGACCGCGCATGACCTATGCGGATCTCGCGGCCGCCGCGCATCTCTCGTCGGTCGACTATCTGGGCGATGTGCCGTGGCACGAGGACGAATCGGCGAAGACCTGGTACGCGCGGGTGAAGTCGCGCCCCTCGTTCCGGCCGCTCCTGGTCGAGATGCACGCCGGGATCGCCCCGTCCAAGACCTACGCCGACCTCGACTTCTGACGGACTCGTCGGCGCCCGAATCGTCCGCGCCCGACCTGACGGTGCTGGTGGCGGCGCTGCGGGCCGAGGCGAAGACGCTCGGCTTCGACGCCGCAGCGGTCGCGGCGCCCGATGCGATCGGGGACGCCGGCGCGCGCTTTCGAGCGTTCCTGGCCGCCGGGATGCACGGCGACATGGACTGGCTCGCCGACCGGCCGGAGCGTCGCACGTCACCACGCGGCCTGTGGGCGGACGTGAACGCCGTCATCATGCTCGGCGTCAACTACGGACCCGAGTGCGACCCGCGGGATGTGCTGGCGCGGCGCGACCGGGGGGCGATCTCGGTCTATGCCCGCGGCGACGACTATCACGAGGTGATCAAGCCGCGCCTGAAGGCGCTGGCCCGCTGGCTGATCGGCGTCGCCGGCGGCGACGCGAAAGTGTTCGTCGACACCGCGGCCGTGATGGAGAAACCGCTCGCCGCCGCCGGCGGGCTCGGCTGGCAGGGCCGGCACACCAATCTGGTCTCGCGCGACTTCGGCTCCTGGCTGTTCCTCGGCGCCCTGTTCACGACCCTGCCGCTGCCGCCCGACGTGCCGGCGGACGACCATTGCGGCACTTGCCGGGCCTGCCTCGACGCCTGCCCGACCGACGCCTTCGTGGCGCCCTCCCGGCTCGATGCGCGGCGCTGCGTGTCGTATCTCACCATCGAGCACAAAGGCCCGATCCCGCACGAACTGCGCGAAAAACTCGGCAACCGCATCTACGGCTGCGACGACTGTCTGGCCGCCTGCCCGTGGAACAAGTTCGCCCAGGCCGGCCGCGACGCGAAGCTCGCCGCCCGCGAGGCGCTGAACGCGCCGTCGCTCGCTGAGCTGGCCGGGCTCGACGACCCGGCCTTCCGGGAGCTGTTCCGCAAGACCGCGATCAAGCGCACCGGGCGCGATCGTGTCGTGCGCAACGTGATGATCGCGATCGGCAACAGTGGCGACGCGGCGCTCGTCGACGTCGCGCAGGCCCGCCTCGCCGACGCCTCGCCCCTGGTGCGTGGCGCCGCCATCTGGGCGCTGTCGCGGCTGCTGCCAGGGGATGACTTTTCCGCGTTGGCCGCTCGCCATCGCGCCGACGAGACCGACCCACAAGTGCGGGAAGAATGGACGCTCGGTGTCTCACAAAGCGATTCCCATTCACCTCTCCCCGCGTGCGGGGAGAGGTCGACGCCCGAAGGGCGACGGGTGAGCGGGCGCTGCGAGGATACGGAGACGCCCCCTCACCCGGAGGCCGCGCCTGCCGGCGCGACCTCCGACCTCTCCCCGCGCGCGGGGAGAGGTTAAGGTGGTCGGAATTCTGGACTGGAGTCACGCATGACCACGCTGATCTGCTTCGGGTTCGGCTACAGCGCGCAGCACTGGGTCGCGGCCCATGGCGGGCGCTTCGACCGCATCGTCGGCACCACCCGCACGGCCGAGAGTGCCGCCGACCACGCGGCGCGCCACTACGGCGGGCGCGAGGTCGAGGTGCTGGTGTTCGACGGCACGACGGCCTCGGCCGAGCTGATCGAGGCGGTGCGCGAGGCCGACGCCATCCTGATCTCGGCGCCGCCGACCGAGACCGGCGACCCCGTCCTCGCCGTGCTGGGTGACACGATCGCCGCGGCCGCGCAGGCCGGCACGTTGAAGAGCATCGTCCTGCTCTCGACGCTCGGCGTCTATGGCGACCACGGCGGTGCCTGGGTGGACGAGACGGCGGAGCTGCGTCCGGTCGGCGTCCGCAACCGCGCCCGGGTCGAGCAGGAGGCGGCCTGGATGGCGCTCGGCGCGCGCACCGGCGTTCCGGTCGCGAGCCTGCGGCTCGCCGGCATCTACGGCCCGGGCCAGAACGCCATCGTCAACATGGAGAAGGGCCGCGCCTGGCGCATCGTCAAGCCGGGCCAGGTGTTCAATCGCATCCACGTGGTCGACATCGCGCAGGCGATCGAGGCGGCGTTCGACAAGCGCGCCCGCGGCGCCTTCAACGTCGCCGACGACGAGCCGACCCCGCCCGGCGACCCGGTCGTCTTCGCGGCCGAGCTGCTGGGCCGCGAGCCGCCGCCCGAATGGCCGTTCGAGGAGGCCGTCAAACATCTCCCCCCGATGGCCGCGAGCTTCTACGCCGAGTGCAAGCGCGCCAAGACCGACAAGCTCAAGAAGGAGCTCGGCGTCACCCTGCGCTACCCGACCTATCGGGAGGGGCTGCGGGCCGATTTCGCGGCGCGCCAGCCGGCGTGAGGAGGGCTGGGCGCCGCGGTTCCGGCTGTGACGAAGTTGCGATACAACTTCGCGCATGATCGCGAATCGCCTCGCCCCCGCTGCCGCTCCCGCTGCGATGCTCGTGGCCGTCGCCGCCCTGATCCTGCTCGCCGCTCCGGCGGCCGCGCAGGACAAGGGCACGCTCGATCCGAAGCCGCTGCCGCCGCTCGCCGATCCGAACGATCCGAAGACGCCGGCCAAGCAGCTCTTCGGCCGCAAGACGACGCCGTCGTCGCTGCAGGCGCGGGCGATCGGCTTCTACTCGAAGGGGTGCCTCGCCGGCGGCATCGCGCTGCCCGTCAACGGGCCGGCCTGGCAGGTCATGCGGCTGTCACGTAACCGGAACTGGGGCCATCCGAACCTGATCGACATGCTGGAGCGGCTGGCGGTCGACGCCCGCAAGGCCGGCTGGCCGGGACTCCTGGTCGGCGATCTGTCGCAGCCGCGCGGCGGCCCGATGCTCACCGGTCACGCCAGCCATCAGGTCGGGCTCGATGCCGACATCTGGCTCACCCCGATGCCGGACCGGGAGCTGACCCGCCAGGAACGCGAGGAGATGTCGGCCACCATGGTGGTGGCGCGCGACCGCAAGGACGTCGACCCCGCCGTGTGGACGAGCGGCCATGTCGGCGTCATCCGCACCGCCGCCAACCTGCCCGGGGTCGAGCGCATCTTCGTCAACGCGGCGATCAAGAAGGCGCTGTGCCGTGACGCCGGCGCCGACCGCGGCTGGCTCAACAAGGTGCGGCCCTATTGGGGGCACGACTATCACTTCCATGTCCGTATCGTCTGTCCGGCCGGTGACGCCGACTGCAAGCCGCAGCCGCCGGTGCCGGCCGGCGACGGCTGCGGCCACGAGCTCGACTGGTGGTTCCAGGAGTCGGTCCTGCATCCGCCGCCCCCCAAGGAGCCGCCGAAGCCGCGCCCCGGCCCGACGCTCGCCGATCTCCCGCCCGCCTGCCGCGTGGTGCTGCAGTCGCCGTAGCTTTTTTGCGCCTATCGCCGCCGATTTGATGCTTGGCCACACGGCACCGCCTGCTCTCTCCCCCCTTGTGGGGGAGAGGTGGAGAGGGGGGTAAGCCCCGCGGCACAACGCTGGCGCTGCACCCCCCTCCCTGTCCCTCCCCCACAAGGGGGGAGGGAACGATCGTCGCAGGCGCCCGGAACGACCGAGTTCGTCACACCTTCTCCAGCGCCTGCAGCAGATCGCCGACCACGTCGTCCGGGTGCTCGAGGCCGGCCGAGAAGCGGATCAGGCCGTCGCCGATGCCGAGATCGGCGCGCTCCGCGGCGGTGAGCCGCTGATGCGTCGTGATCGCCGGATGCGTCACGAGGCTCTTGGAGTCGCCGAGATTGTTGGTGATGGCGCAGAGCTTCAGCGCGTTCATGAAGCGGAACGAACCCGCCTTGCCGCCGGCGACGTCGAAGGCGACCAGCGTCGAGCCGCCGCGCATCTGCTTCTTCACGACCGCGGCCTGCGGATGGTCGGCGCGACCCGGGTACACGAGCCGCTCGATCTTCGGATGGCCCGCGAGCGCGTCGGCCACGGCGGCGGCGGTCGCCGTCTGACGCTCGACCCGCAGGTTCAGCGTCTCCAGGCCCTTCAGCATCACCCAGGCGTTGAACGGCGACAGGCACGGGCCGGTCTGCCTCAAGAGCATGTGGACGTGGTCCTGGACGAACTTTTCGGACGCCAGGATCAGTCCGCCCATGCAGCGGCCCTGGCCGTCGATGTGCTTGGTCGCCGAGTAGACGACGCAGTCGGCGCCGAGCGTCAGCGGGCTCTGCCACACCGCGGTCGCGAACACGTTGTCGACCACCAGCACGGCGCCGGCCGCGTGGGCGATCTGCGCGACCGCGGCGATGTCGATCACCTCGAGGGTCGGATTGGTCGGGCTCTCCAAGAAGAACAGCCGCGTGTTCGGCCGCACGGCGGTGCGCCACTGGTCGAGATCGCGGCCGTCGACCAGCGTCGAGGCGACGCCGAAGCGCGGCAGGTAGTCCTCGAGAATCCAGCGGCAGGAGCCGAAGAGTTGCTTGGCCGCCACCACGTGGTCGCCCGCCTTCACCGGTCCGACCAGCGCCGCCGTGACGGCCGCCATGCCGCTCGCCGTGGCGCGCGCCGCCTCGGCCCCCTCGAAAGCCGCCATGCGGCTCTCCAGCATCGCGACCGTCGGGTTGGAGAAGCGCGAGTAGAGGAACCCGCCGGAGGGGCCGGCGAAGCGCGCCTCGCACTCCTCGGCGCTGCCGTAGACGAAGCCTTGCGTGAGGAACATCGCCTCCGACGTTTCGCCGAATTGCGAGCGCAGCGTGCCGGCCTGGACGAGCCGGGTCTCCGGATGCCAGTCGGCGGGCGACGGAGGGACGGAGTTCTGATCGGACGGCATCGACGCGGCCTCCTCGGGCAACAAAAAACCCGGCCGGAACAGATCCAGGCCGGGCGCGCGCGTCCCCGGCCTTTTAGCAACCTTCTTTAACGTGGCGGCAAGCCGGCCGGCTCAAATGACCACGGGATAACGCGGGCTCTTAGCGGCAGGCGCCCTTTCCGTCAAGCCGGCCATCCGCTAGACACCGAAGATTACGCGCGTTTTCGGGTATCGCCGGCCGTCGCCGGCGCGCGCATCGAGGAGGCGTCCGTGCCGCTCGCCTTCGGCCCTGCCGACCGGGGCATCCTGCCCGACCGGATGATCGCCGCGCTCGGCTCGTCCGGCGGCATCCTCACCGCCGTCCCGTTCGCCGACGACCAGATCCAGCCGGCGAGCCTCGACCTTCGGCTCGGCGAGGTCGCGTATCGGGTGCGGGCGAGCTTCCTGCCGGGGCCGCGCGCCACCGTGGCGGAGCGCATCGACCTCCTCAAGCTGCACGAGATCGCGCTCGGCGATGGCGCCGTGCTGGAGACCGGCTGCGTCTACATCGTGCCGCTGATCGAGGGCCTCAAGCTGCCGGCCGATGTCGGCGCCGCGGCCAACCCGAAGAGCTCGACGGGCCGGCTCGACGTCTTCACCCGGGTGATCACCGACGGGGCGCGCGCCTTCGACCGCATCGACCCCGGCTATCACGGCCCGCTCTATCTGGAGATCAGCCCGCGCACCTTCCCGGTGCTGGTGCGCGAGGGCTCACGGCTGTCGCAGATGCGCTTCCACCGCGGCCGTATGGTGGTGACGGGCGACGATCTCGTCGATCTCCAGGAGCGCGAGACCCTGGTCGACGACGAGGGGGCGGATCTGGCCGAAGGCGTCGCCGTCGGGGTCGACCTCGCCGGCTTCGGGCCGGACGGGCTGATCGGCTACCGGGCCAAGCGCCACACCGGGCTGATCGACGTCGACCGCCGCGCCCGCTACGACGTCGCCGACTATTGGGAGCCGCTGCGTGCCAATCGCGGCAAGACCCTCATCCTCGATCCGGACGAGTTCTATATCCTCGCCTCCAAGCAGGCCGTGACGGTGCCGCCTGACTTCGCCGCCGAGATGGTGCCGTTCGACCCGCTGGTCGGCGAGTTCCGGGTCCACTACGCCGGCTTCTTCGATCCCGGCTTCGGCTGCGACGAGGCCGGCGGCCACGGCTCGCGCGCCGTTCTGGAGGTCCGTTCGCACGAGGTGCCGTTCATCCTGGAGCACGGCCAGACGGTCGGTCGCCTCGTCTACGAGCACATGCTGGCCCAGCCCGACCAGCTCTACGGCGAAGGCATCGGTTCCAACTACCAGGCCCAGGGCCTCAAGCTGTCGAAGCATTTCAGGGCGTGAGGTTGCCGTAACCGATGGGGGGCCAAGGCCGCGGAACGCGCCTTCGACCACCCTCCCGCACGCTCCGGGAAAGCCGCGGTTCCCCGCCGTCGAGATCGTCGTCGACGTCCTTCCGCGCACCGCGCATGCGGACCGCCGCAGCGTCGGCACCCGCCTCTACGTCGCGTCCGCCCCCCTCGACATCGACCGTGTCGCCGGCGCGGTCCGCGGTCACGGGGGAAGGGGGGGTAGAGAGATGCGCTGACCGCTCGATGTCGCGTTCAAGGACGACCTGTCGCGCTATCGCGCCACCCGCGAGACAGGAGCGGGGCGGGCGCGGCCCGGCCGCGGGTCCGCCATGGCCGCAGGGCTCCGAATCCAGGTTAACGCGTCCGATGTCCGAGGATCTGGGCGCAGTA
>NZ_JBHUIW010000030.1:0-54463 GCF_042682915.1 Rhodoplanes azumiensis
CCTCTTCAAGCACAATCCGTGCCGGACAGCCGTGGGACGAGCCCGGCCATGACGACGGTGGCCTGTTTCGGACTGCCGAGCCGCCTCTCGGCTGTAAAAGGCGTTCGGGCGATTATCGCCCGATGTTTCTCGATAGCGAACAGCCCTGCGGGCGGGGCATTGTCGGCATGTAATAACCGTCATTGCCTAGCGCGCGCCCCACCGACATGCTTCGACAAGCTGCTGGCGACGGGTTCCTCCCACATCTTTCCGTGGCCGTCAGCTGTCCCTCTGGAAGGTGTTGTCGGCGTTTTGCCGACGAAACTGCGCCGGGTCGCGAGACCCGGCGTTTTTTATCGGCCTCGCTCGCCGCGGGGCGCGGCAAGGCCTCCGCGAGGTCGATCCGGGGCTGGATTCCGGGCTTGCGCGCCTTCGGCACACACCCGGGAGACGGCGACTTGCCGCGCCGTCGATCGTCTCACGCCCACAGGCGCTCCTTCTCCAGCCCCATGTAGAGGCCGGCGACCTGCTCGCCGTAGCCGTTGAACAGGAGGGTGGGGCGGCGCTCGTCGGTGCCGAGCACGCGCTCGAAGGCCTGGCTCCAGCGCGGGTGCGGCACCTCCGGGTTCACGTTCGCCCAGAACCCGTACTCGCTCGCCTGCAGGGCCTCCCAGTAGCTCTTCGGCTGCTTGTCCGTGAAGGTGAAGCGGACGATCGACTTGATCGACTTGAAGCCGTACTTCCACGGCACCGCGAGGCGCAACGGCGCGCCCATCTGCTTGGCGACCGGCTTGCCGTAGGCTCCGGTCACCAGGAAGGCGAGGTCGTTGGTCGCCTCGGCGATGGTCAAGCCCTCGACATAGGGCCACGGATACCAGGTCTGGCGCTGGCCCGGCGCAATGGTCGGATCCTTGAAGGTCTCCATCCGCACGTACTTGGCCGAGCCGAGCGGCTTCGCGAGCGCCACCAGCTTCGCCAGCGGGAAGCCGGTCCAGGGGATCGCCATCGACCACGCCTCGACGCAGCGGTGGCGATAGAGCCGCTCCTCCAGCGTCACCTGCTTGAGGAGATCGTCGATCCCGATCTCGAACGGTTTCTCGACCATGCCGTCGATGGCGATGGTCCAGGGGCGGATTTTCAGCGCCTGGGCCTGACGGGCCACCGACTTCGACATGTTGAACTCGTAGAAGTTGTTGTAGGCGAGGTTCGCCTGCTCGTCGGTGACCGGGCGGTCGAGCGTGAACGCCGCGTTGCGCTTGGCCGGATAGAGCCCGGCCGACGGGTCGGGGACGTCGCCGACGCGCTGCGCCAGGGCGAGGTCGGGCGACAGCGCCGTCGCGGCGATCGCCCCGGCGCCGGCGAGGAGCGTCCGCCGGTCGAGCTGGAACGCGACATGTTCGGGGGTGGCGGCGCTGTCGGGCAGCATCCAGGCGGGACGGCGAAGGATGGCGGGCATGGCGAACTCCGGGGGCTCTCGCGGGCGATGGGGCTCACGAGGAGATACGGCCGAGCCGGCGGTCTTGTTTCGTTCGACGCGAGGAATCGTGACCAGCGCGGCGTCGCTGACGTCTACGTCAGCTACGGGCCGGCCGGATCACCGGCAAGTCACGGGTGCGGGAGCAGCGAGCAGCGAGCAGCGAGCAGGAAGAAGGACCGGCCGGCCCAGCGGCGGGAGCGACGGTAGTCGGCTCCCCACCATTCGCTATTCGCCGTTCGCCCCTCGCCCCTCGCCCCTCGCCCCCCTCTCACCTCCGCAGGGCGCCGCCGATCACGCCGCCGATGAAGGCGCCGGCGGCGCCGTCGAACGGGCTCGGCTGCGACGACGCGCGGGCCGGCCGCATCTCGCCCGCCGGCGGCTGCTCGACGCGCGACCGCGGGGCGGCCTGGCGCACCACCGGCTTCTCCTCCACGGGCTGCGCCTCGGCGAGCAGCGCCTTGTGCTGCGGGGCGTTGAGGAAGCCCGACTCGACATAGCCGCGCGCCGCCTGCCAGCGGCGGATCACGCCGCGCGTCTCCGGCCCGAACGTTCCGGTGGTCGACACGTCGAAGCCGAGCCCGGTGAGGCGGCGCTGCACGTCGCGACGCTGCGCCGGCTTGAGGCCGAGCCGGTCTTCGGTGAGCTGGGTCGCCTCGGCGGTCGTCACGGCCGGGTCGACGCCGGGCGGCAGCGCCTTGTCGGGCTTGGGCGGCGCCGCCTTCAGCGAGGCGATGCGGGCGAGCGCGATCGAGCGGAACTGGCCGTTCGGATAGTTGGTGAGATAGGCGTCGAACTCCTCGACCTTGTTGGAGTCGCGGATCGAGCGCCAGAACTCGAGCTCGACCTCCGACGACACCGGCGCGGCTGCGGCGGTCGCGGTCGCCGGACCGAGTGCGGCCGGGGTCGCGGCGGCGCCGTCGGCGGCCGGGTTGAGGTAGACGGCACCGATCAGGTTGGTGTGGCCCCAGGGCAGCTGCTGCTTGCGGGTCGTTTCGTTGACCTGCGCCCGCACCTTGGTCATCGCCTGCTGGATCTCGACGCCGGGGGTCGCGATGTGGTCGAGCAGGGCGCGGGTGAACGGGCTGTGGCCGCCGGCCGAGCCGTCGAGCGCGGTCTGGCCCGGGCCGGTCGCGAAGGCGATCAGCGTGCCCTCGCCGGACTTCATCTCGGCGAGGCCGTTCGCCACCGTGACGCTGCGGGTGCGCGCGGCCGAGCGGATGCGCTCGGCGAACGGGTTGTCGCGGCAGGCGTCGAGGAAGACGAGCTTGACCTTGGCGTCGCCCATCGTCTGATCGAGCGTGGTGTCGACGTCGATGGCGGCGCCGAGCTTCACGTCCATCTCGGATTTCAGGTCGGCGTCGACCGGCAGCAGATAGTTGACGCCGTTCACCGCGATCCCGTGGCCGGCATAGAAGAACACCGCGATGTCGGCGCCCTGCGCCTTGCGGCCGAACTCGATCAGCTTCGCCGTCATGCCCTCGCGGGTGAGGTCGGTGCCCTCGACCACCTCGAAGCCGATGTTGCGCAGCTTGGCCGCCATCGCGGTCGAATCGATCGTCGGGTTGGGCAGGGGCATCACGGTGCGATAGTCGCCGTTGCCGAGAACGAAGGCGACGCGGCGATCCGCCTGGGCGGCGACCGCCGAAAGGAGCACGCACACAAGCGACAGGGCAGGGGCAGCGATCCGCATGGGCCGACCTCGCGACTGGTGTCGGTCCGACCTACCACCGGTCGCAGTCGGTCGCCAGTGCAGGGCTGCAACAGCCGGACACGGAATGAAACAATCGGCGGCGGTGCGGGACGGGTGGAGCTTCAGCCGCGTGCCCCGGACAAGGCCTGTCGGGCCGCCGGCCCGATGCGCCGCCGAGCCGGGGCCCAGGAGCCCCCCCGACGGGCGGCAAGATAAAAAAGATAAATAAAATAAAAAAGATAAAAAAGGTTCTCCGACCGTCTCGCCTGATCGCGCCCGGGACACGAGGTCCGTCAGGCGGCGAAAGCCAGGCCTCGGCGCTCCGCGTCAGGTGCCGGTGCGCAGCTTCGGCGCGGAGGCGAACGGGTTCCAGCGGCTCGGCTCCGGCGCGCGCTTGCCGGTGTGGCGCTGGAGCGCGGCGACGAACTGGTCCTTCGGCATCGGCTTGGCGAACAGGTAGCCCTGGCCGACCACGCAGCCGATGCCCTGCAGCTTGTGGCTCTCGTGCGGCGTCTCGATGCCTTCGGCGACGGTCTTCAGGTCGAACCGCTTGGCGAGCTCGACGATGGTCTCCAGCATGCCGGCATTGGTGCGGTCGGTGTGGCAGTCGGTGACGTAGGCGCGGTCGATCTTCAGCTCCGTGAAGGGGAGCTGGCGCAGCCGCGCGAGCGACGAGTAGCCGGCGCCGAAGTCGTCGACCGCAAGGCCGCAATTCTGGCTGCGCAGCTCGGCCGCCACCTCGTTCGCGACGTCGAGGTCGTTCATCACCTGGTCCTCGGTGACCTCGAGGATGAGCCCCGGCCACTCCGTGCTGCGCGGGCGGCCGTCGCGGATCATCCGGGCGATCGGCAGCCGCACGAAGGCGTTGGCCGGCACGTTGACGGCGAGCTTGAGCTCCGGCGCGCCGACCGCGCGGCAGTGCTCCCAGTCGCGCAAGGCCTCGGCGATCACCCGCTCGGTCATGGCGAGCATCGCCGCCTCGCCGGCGCCCGGCAGGAAGGCGAACGGCGCCAGCACGCCGTGCTCGGGATGGCGCACGCGGACGAGCGCCTCGGCGCCGACCATCTTGCGGGTCGCGAGATCGAACTTCGGCTGATACCAGACCTCGAGCCACTTGCGGTCGAGCGCCTTCTGCAGCGTCACCCGCGGCTTGCCGTCGGGGCCGCGGTCGTCGTCGTCACGCGACAGAAGCGAGCGGATTTGTTTCAACATGTCGATACCTGCACGACGCGGGGGGCGCCGATCTTGTGTCGGCTGTCGCTTCGACTGTCGCCCCGGGGTCATTGAATTTCGGTAGCGACGCCACGGACTTCGCCGGGATGGTTTCGCGATCGTCTCGGGCTTCGGTAGAATGCCGAAGATCGACGGCGCCGCGACACCGCAGGTGGCGCCGGGCGTTGCGTTTCGCGGCCTGATGGGCCAAGCAGCGGTCCGGGAGGCGAGCCGCGGCCGCGAGGCGGCCGGCGGCAGGACGTCTCGTGCGGGTGGCGTATGCTGGACGTGCTCAACTGGAATGCGGTCGGGCGCTGGCTCCATGTCGGGCCGGCCCGCGTGTCGCCGATCTGGCGCAGCGTCATGATCGGACGCTGCCGGGGCGCCGCGCCCTGCCGGGCGATGCTCGCGGACGCCGGCATCCATGTCGCCGCCGACGCTGACGCGCTGCTCGGCCACCCCGACCTGCGCTGGAGCGACCGCAAGCGCGTCGTCGACCTCGCCGTCGCCTCCGCCACCGATCTCGGCTTTCCTCGTGGCGCCCGGTGGGCCGAGATCCGCAATGCCGCGCGGGCCGTGCGGCTCGGCCTCGGGGCCGCCGAGATCGCTCCGATGCTGCGCCTGACCTATCGCGACCAGCCGGCCGGCGAGCGCCTGGTCGTCGCCATGCCGCCGATCGGCGATCCCGAGCGCGAACCGCTCTCCTTCTCGCTCGACCACGACGACGACGGCCTGTGGCTCGACGTGCACGACGGCCACCCGGACGTCTTCTGGCGCCCCGACGACCGCTTCGTCTTCGTGAGAAAGCCGTCGCGCTGGGGGTTTTGAGAGGCGCTCTGGATTCTGCTCCGGACGCGATCTGATCACGTCGCGCGCCGCTCGCCGCAGCCGGCACTCTCCCCCGCTCGCGGGGGAGAGATGGAGAGGGGGCGCGCCGATCGTCGGCGCCGCTTGCCCCCTCCCTGACCCTCCCCCGCGAGCGGGGGAGGGGAGGCTGAAGCCGCGATGTAACAGGTCACGGCAGGCTCAACGGAGTCACCTCACGCCGCGGCCTTCCGGGCGGCGACGATCTGGTCGGCGGTCTTGCCGGTCAGCTCGGCCATGTGGTCGAACTTGAACGTGAAGGTGCCGACGCCGGCCGTCGCCGAGCGGACCTCGATGATCAGGTCGCCGATCTCCGATTCCGGCATCTGGGCCCGCACCGTGTCCCAGCCCGGCCAGCCCTCGCGGGTGTCGAAGCCGAGGATCTGGCCGCGCCGTCCCGACAGGATCGCGTTGATCTTGGCGGTCGCCTCGGTCGGGCAGACGATCTCGACCTCGTGGATCGGCTCGAGCAGCACCGGCTGGCACTGCGGCAGCGCCTCGGCGATGCCGATGCGGCCGGCGGTGCGGAACGCCATGTCGGACGAATCGACCGTGTGGTACGAGCCGTCGATCAGCGCCACCGCGATGTCGACCACCGGGAAGCCGAGCGGGCCCTCCTTGAGGGCGTCGATCACGCCTTCCTCGACCGACGGGATGTAGTTGCGCGGCACCACGCCGCCGGTGATGCGCTCGGAGAACTGGAAGCCCGAGCTGCGCGGCAGCGGCGAGATCTCCAGCACCACGTCGCCGAACTGGCCGTGGCCGCCCGACTGCTTCTTGTGACGGCCGCGCTGGGTGACCGACTTGCGGATGGTCTCGCGGTAGCCGACGCTCGGCTTGTGCCGCTCGATGGCGACGCCGAACCGGTCGGCGAGGCGCTCGGTGGCGACTCGCAGATGCATCTCGCCCTGGCCCCAGATGACCACCTCGTGGGTCTCCTGGTTCTGGATCACGCTGAGCGAGGCGTCCTCGTCGAGCAGCTTGGAGAGCGCCTGGCCGAGCTTGACGTCGTCCTTGCGCTCGCGCGCCGCCACCGCGATGTTGAGCACGGGCGGATAGGCCTTCACCTCGGCCAGCGCCTTGTGCGGCGTCTTGCCGGTCGACAGGGTCATGCCGGTCTTGGCGCCGTCGAGCTTGGCGAGCGCCACCGTCTCGCCGGCGGTCGCCGCGCCACGCTTCTCCTGCGCCTGGCCGAGCATCTTGAACACGCCGGCGACGCGCCCGACCTCGTCGGTCGGCGAATGCAGCACGGTCGAGTCGCCGATCTGGCCGGCCAGCACGCGGGCGATCGACAGCTTGCCGCCATGCGCCGTGTGGAACGTCTTCATCACGTAGGCGACGGCTTCGCCGCCGGCCTTGACGCCGAGCCGCTCGGCCGTCTGGGCGGCGCCCGGCGCCTCGTGGCGCAGCGCCTTGAGCAGGCGGAGAATGCCGTTCGTGCGGCTCGCCACGCCCATCAGCATCGGGCAGACCTGCCGGTCGCGCATCTCCTTGCGCAGATCGTCGAACACCCGGTCGCGCGGCGGCGTGATGTCCTCGAGCAGCTGCTCCATCAGCGCGTCGTCGTGGTCGGCGAGCGTCTCCAGCATCGAGAAGCGGGCCTGCTTCTCGGCGTCGAGCGCGTCGCCCTCGAGCGGCACCATCTCGGACGGCTGGTTCTCGCGATAGACGAAGGCGCGCTCCAGCGCGAGGTCGACGAAGCCGTTGACGGTCTCGCCGCTCCAGGTCGGGATCTGGCGGAGCAGCAGCGGCACGCGCGACGCCGGCTGCAGCATGCGCAGCGCGTCGGACAGCCGGGTGTCGGCCTTGTCGATCTTGTTGAGGAACAGGAAATGGGGAACGTTCAGCTCCTCGAGCTCGCGCAGGATGAGCTGGAGCTGCGGCACCTTCTTCTCGTCCGCCTCGCAGACCACGATGGCCGCGTCGACGGCCGGCAGCGCGGCGCGCATGTCCTGGACGAACTCCACCGACCCGGGGCAGTCGATGAACGTGTAGGCGTCGCCCATGAAGGTCGTCGTGGCGACCGAGAGCTCGACGCTCATGCGGTGGTCGCGCGCCTCCTTGCTGGCGTCGCCGACCGTGGTCCCCTGGTCCACGGAGCCCTGGCGGCCGATCGCGCCCGTGCGGGCCAGAATCGCCTCCAGCAGCGTCGTCTTGCCGCTTTGGAACGGTCCGACGATCGCGATGCACCGTGGGCCTGTGGGGCCGCCTCCATTGTCTCCCATATCGTGCCTCCGTCGGTCAGCTCGGCCCCGAGGCGGGGCCGACGCAGCCAAGCTCTGACAGCGGGAGCGGCCCTGCTTCTGCCGGTCCCGGCGAAATCGGATCTTGCGGGGACGCGGGAGGCGTCCCGCACGAGAACCGGCGTGTGTGCTTCGGTGAGCCCCCGTCGCGACCGTGCGGCTCGTGAGGAGGGCTTACCGAGAGCGGCCGCGACCGAGCCGGACGCGGCCGGGCGGCACGCGCGGGCAAGGCGGCTCGTCGCCGCGGAGAAGACGACCGTCGCGGGTCAGCGCACGAACCTCAGCTCGAGGCCGGCGACGCCGGCGGCGATGTTCACGCCGGCCTGACCCTGAACCGAAACCGGCTGGAGCGCAACACTGCGGTCGTTGCCGCCGAGCAGCACGTTGGCGCCCAGCCCGGCGACCAGCGAGGCCTCGGCACTGGCGCCCGCATAGGCGCCGGCGAGCGCCCCGACCGGGCGCGTCGTCGGCGACCAGACGGCCCACACCATGACGCCGCCGGCGGTGGCGCCGATGTCGAGGCCGACGCGCGTGATGCTGCCCGTGTAGGTCTCCACCGGGCCGTTGAGCGAGGGCGTGAAGGTGCAGTAGACCTGCCGCTGCGACCCGACGAGCAGGCCGATGCCGGCCGACACGTCGCAGGACAGGCTGCCGGCCTGCACCCGCTCCTGGGCGGGTGCCGCGGTGGCCAGCAGGACGGCCGCCACGGCCGCCGCCGACCCCGCAAGGACGTTTCGCATGAACTCCCCCTCGAATGACCCGGCCGGCCGATTCTCGCGCCCGTGTCTCGCGATCGCGATGCCGGCTTGACTGCCGTCGATGTACGGCCCGGAGAGCGTCCCGCGAGGGCGCCTCGGGTGCCGCGCCCCCCGTGCCGGAACCGGCACGAGGAGGGTCATCTTAGGTCGAATCGAGGAGGGTGTCGCGCGGGTTTTTCGCCGCAGAACGACAGGAACAACCCCTGTTTCCGACCTGCCGATCGACGAATTGTGGGGGCACGCCGTCTCCCGTCGGCCGTGATCGTCGCAGGGGTCGCCGTGCCGATGGTGCAGCCGGCCGTCGACCAGATCGCCGACGTGATCGCCGTGCATGTGGTGAAGACGGCTGTCGTGCAGATAGTCGACAGGGCCGTCGTGCTCGACGGCGCTCCGGCCGCAGCCGTCGCCGTGCCGGGTCGGCGCATGCTCGCGAAGATCCACGGTCCGGCGGCCGTCTCCGCGTCCCTCACCGCGTCCGTCTCCACGTCCCTCACCGCGGTGCCGCCGCAGTCGTGGCGGAGAGTCCGCGCCGGCTGATTCGGAAATCGGGCGACATCGCCCCATGGGAGAGCACCTACATGTCGATCGCTTCGCGAGTCCGGGCCGCGTCCGTCGCCGCCGCCGTGGTCGCCGCCGGGATGCTGGCCGCCGGCTCGGCCGCGCAGGCCGACAGCGGCTCCGTGTCGCTCACCATCTACAAGGGCGGCTGGGTGATCGGCGGCTCCGGCGGCAGCGGCACGCTGACCTTCCAGGGCAAGAAGTACCGGCTCTCGATCGGCGGCCTGTCGGCCGGCCTCGTCTTCGGCGCCTCCAAGGCGAACCTCTACGGCCGGGTGAGCAACATCGCGCGGCCCTCCGACGTCGCCGGCGTCTACGGCGCGGCCGGGGCCGGCGGGGCGCTCGGCCCGGGCGCCCAGGCGATCGTGCTGCGCAACCAGAAGGGCGCCGTCCTCGAGCTTCAAGGCCGCCAGGTCGGCCTGATCGCCAATCTCGACCTCAGCGGCATGGCGCTGTCGCTGAAGTAGGGGGGCTGGCGAGCAACACGGCCCCAATGTGGCGGCTAGAGAACTGTCAGTACCTGTAGGGTGGGCAAAGGCGCGGAGCGCCGTGCCCACGCGGATCATTCACCGAATTGCCCGCCGAGGTCCAGCGCGTCGCCGGCCCAATCCGACGCGAGAATGCCGTCGCGCACATAGCGGTGGAAGCTGCTGTACGGCCAATCGACGACGCGGGACACGTGGCCGTGTCTCACGGGATTGAAATGGATGTAATCGACATGCCGCGCGAGATCGGCGTCGTCGCGGATCGTGTGCTCCCAATATCGGCGTTGCCAAACGCCTCGCTCGCGCTTCCTGGCCTTGCTCGGCGAGCGCACCGTGTCGACCACCAGCCCGCGCGAGAAGCCGCTCTTGATGAGGCTCCAACGGAGCGAATAGTTCGAGTCGTGTACGGGTAAGGCCCAGATCACGTGAATGTGGTCGGGCAGCACGCAGACGGCGACGACCTCGAAAGGAAGGCGCTTTCTCACCGACTCGTGGATGCGGCGCAGCCGGGCGATGTGGTCGACGAGGAGCGTGCTCGATCGGTCGGCGAGCACGACCGTGAAGAAGAAGATCCCGCCGTCGATCGTCATGCGGCGATAGCGCGACATCGCCGGAGCCTTCTCGTCCGAGCCCGCGTGGGCACGCCGCTTTCGCGGCTTTGTCCACCCGACGTCTGTTCGTGCCGGTCGACCGCGTGGGCACGGCGGGCCTGCGGCGCACCTTTGCCCACGCTACACGATCCCACACGATGTCGCTTCTTTCCCTCACAGCGCCTTGTTGCTGTCCTTGACGGCGTCGGCCTCGACATAGACCTGGCCGCCCATCTTCAGGAACTTGTCCGACATCTGCTTCATGCCGGCGGCGGCGTCGGCCTGCGCCGTGTCGACCGGATAGAGCGCCGCCTTCTCGTTGTCGCCGAGCCCGGCCGCGTAGTCCCGCACGTCCTGCGTGATCTTCATCGAGCAGAATTTCGGCCCGCACATCGAGCAGAAATGCGCGACCTTGTGGGCCTCCTTGGGCAGCGTCTCGTCGTGGAAGCCGCGCGCCGTGTCGGGGTCGAGGCCGAGGTTGAACTGATCCTCCCAGCGGAACTCGAAGCGGGCGCGCGACAGCGCGTCGTCGCGGATCTGCGCGGCCGGGTGGCCCTTCGCCAGATCGGCGGCGTGCGCCGCGATCTTGTAGGTGATCACGCCGGTCTTCACGTCGTCGCGGTCGGGGAGTCCCAGGTGTTCCTTCGGCGTCACGTAGCACAGCATGGCGCAGCCGAACCAGCCGATCATGGCGGCGCCGATGCCCGACGTGATGTGGTCGTAGCCCGGCGCGATGTCGGTCGTCAGCGGGCCTAGCGTGTAGAACGGCGCCTCGCCGCACTCCTTCAGCTGCTTGTCCATGTTGATCTTGATCTTGTGCATCGGCACGTGGCCGGGGCCCTCGATCATCACTTGGCAGCCCTTCGCCCAGGCGATCTTGGTCAATTCGCCCAGCGTCTCGAGTTCCGCGAACTGGGCGCGGTCGTTGGCGTCGGCGATCGAGCCCGGACGCAGGCCGTCACCGAGCGAGAACGACACGTCGTAGCGCCGCATGATCTCGCAGATCTCCTCGAACCGCTCGTAGAGGAACGACTCGCGGTGATGCGCCAGGCACCACTTCGCCATGATCGAGCCGCCGCGCGAGACGATGCCGGTGACGCGGCTGGCGGTGAGCGGCACATAGGCGAGCCGCACGCCGGCGTGGATGGTGAAGTAGTCGACGCCCTGCTCGCACTGTTCGATCAGCGTGTCCTTGTAGACCTCCCAGTCGAGCTTGACCGGATCGCCGTCGACCTTCTCGAGCGCCTGATAGATCGGCACCGTGCCGATCGGCACGGGCGCGTTGCGGATGATCCACTCGCGCGTGTTGTGGATGTTGCGGCCGGTGGAGAGATCCATCACGGTGTCGGCGCCCCAGCGGATCGCCCACACCATCTTGTCGATCTCCTCCTCGACCGACGAGGTCACGGCGGAGTTGCCGATGTTCGCGTTGATCTTGGTGAGGAAGTTGCGGCCGATGATCATCGGCTCGAGCTCGGCGTGGTTGACGTTGGCCGGGATGATGGCGCGGCCCCGGGCAATTTCGCTCCTCACGAACTCCGGCGTCACGAAGGCCGGCAGCGACGCGCCGAAGCTCTCGCCGTCGGCGAGCGCGCTCGCGGCGCGATCGAGCATCCGCTTGCGCCCCAGGTTCTCGCGCTCGGCGACGTAGATCATCTCCTTGGTGATCACGCCGGCTTTTGCCCATTCGTACTGGGTGACGGGCTTGCCTTCGAGCGCTCTCAGGGGAGCATGCACGGTCGGGAAGGAGCGGGCCAGATGGGCGCCCGTGACGTTGCCGTTGTCGACCGGCTTGATCGGACGGCCCTGATAGGTCTCGACGCCGCCGCGCTCGCTCACCCAGGCGGTGCGATGGCGCGGCAGGCCCTTCTCCACGTCGATGGTGGCGGTCGGATCCGTGTAGGGGCCGGAGGCGTCGTAGACCGGCACGGGCGGCTCGCCGGCGGCGTCGCTCAGCACGATCTCGCGCAGCGGCACCTTCAGGTCGGGCGCGGCATCGGGCGTCGTGTAGGCCTTGCGCGAGCCGGCGATCGGCCCGGTCGTGACGGTCGGAACGGCGAGCGCGTCTTTGGGGGTGTGCTTGTTCATTCGGAGCCTCCCGTGAATGGGTGTCCGGCAACAGCATGCGTCGGTATGGGAATGGTCCCTGTCCCTTCGCCGGCATGACCCGGATCAGGTTCAAAGGGTTTCCGTGGTGCCTTGCGGATCACCGGAACCGGAGCGATCGAGCGTGTGATCGGCTCCGGAGCGACGGCGGGACTGCGCGGCCGACGGTCTCTCAGCTCCTTCCGGAGCACCCCTCGGAACGAAGTCTCAATGTACGGCAGAACGGAGACCTGTCAATGCGACGGTCCGACGACGCGCCGGGTCGGCAGCCGGCCACCGGCGTCGCTCTCGGCGCCACGCCGCCCGACCGCGGGGGCGGAAGCCGGAGCGCGCGGGGCGGCGAGCGGCTGGTCGAGCACGAGCGCGCCCGCGACGCCCGGCCGGCCGAACAGCCAGCCCTGCGCCTCGCGGCAGCCGGCGGCGCGCAGCAGCTCCAGCTGCTCGACGGTCTCGACGCCCTCCGCCGTGGTGCCCATGTCGAGCGCCTTGGCGAGGTTCACGACCGTGCAGACGATCGCGGCGCAGTCGGAGCGGGTCGGCAGGTCGGCGACGAACGACTTGTCGATCTTGATCTTGCTGAACGGGAAGAGCTGCAGGTAGCTCAGCGACGAGTAGCCGGTGCCGAAGTCGTCGAGAACGATGTGGACGCCGAGCGCGGCGAGGTCGTGCAGCACGGCGAGGCCGCCGTGGTCCTTCTGCAGCAGCACCGACTCGGTGATCTCCAGTTCCAGCCGCGCCGCCGGCAGGCCACTGCGGGCGAGCGCGTCGCGCACCACCTCGACCAGGTTGCCGGAGCGGAACTGCACGGCCGAGAGGTTGACGGCGAGGCGCACGTCGGCGGGCCACGCCGCGGCGATGCGGCAGGCGGTGTCGAGGATCCATTCGCCGAGCGGGATGATCAGGCCGATCTCCTCGGCGACGGGGATGAACTTGTCGGGCGGGATCAGGCCGTGGTCGGGATGGCGCCAGCGCACCAGCGCCTCGACGGCGCACGGCCGGCAGGTGGCGATGTCGACGATCGGCTGGAAGTGGATCTCGAACTCCTTGCGCACCAGCGCCTCGCGCAGCTCGAACTCGAACTCGCGCTGGAGCTGTGCGTCGGCGTCCATGGCCGGCTCGAAGAAGCGGTAGCAGCCGCGGCCGTCGCCCTTGGCGCGGTAGAGCGCCAGATCGGCGTTGCGCAGGATCTGGCTGGGCTCGGTGCCGTCGTCGGGGGCGATGGCGACGCCGATCGAGATGCCGATGACGATCCGCTTGCCCTCGATCTCGTAGGGGGCGCGCAGCTCGTCGAGCAGCCGTTCGGCCCGCGCGCCGGTCTCGCCGCGCGGGTCGTCGTGGCAGTGCTGGATGACGGCGAACTCGTCGCCGCCGATGCGGCCGAGCGTGTCGTCCGGCGAGGCGGTGCGGCGCAGGCGCTCGGCCACGGCCTCGAGCAGCGCGTCTCCGCCCGAATGGCCGAGCGAGTCGTTGACCGACTTGAACAGGTCGATGTCGAAGATCAGCACCGCGAAGCTCTTGCCGGTGCGGCCCAGGCGGGCGATCGCCTCGTCCATCCGCTCGCGGAACAGCAGGCGATTGGCGAGGTCGGTCAGCGCGTCGTGCCGCGCCATGTGGGCGATGCGCTGCTCGGCCTGGGTGCGCTCGGTGATGTCCTCGTGCACCGAGATCCAGCCGCCGTCGCCGGTCGGGTCGTTGAGCACGGCGATGACCCGGCCGTCGCCGAGGCGCGTCATCACGTGGGTGGCGGTGTCGCGCGAGATCGCGCCGGTCAGCTCCGCCAGGTAGGACTCCGGATCGGCGCACACCGTTCCGGCCTCGGTGCGCAGCCGCAGCAGCTCGCGCAGCGAGGTGCCCGGGCGCACCGCGTCGGCGGCGAGGCCGTACATCTGGCGGTAGCGGGCATTGTGCAGGATCAGCCGGCCGTCGCGGTCGAACATGCACAGCCCGTGGGACATGTTGTTGAGGGCGGCGTCGAGCTGGCTGGACGTCTGTTCGAGCCGGCGCGACTTGCGCACCAGGCCGCTGAGCAGCGCGGCGCAGCACAGGAAGCCGAGCAGGGTGCCGAGGCCGATCCACAGCGCCCGATGCTCCCAGGTGGCGAGGGCCGCACTCTCGGTGATGGCGACATTGACGAACAGCGGGTGCCCCGGGACCGGGCGGACCGCGACGAGTCGCGTCTCGCCGGTCTGCGGGTCGCGGGTCGTGTAGAAGCCGCCGCCCCGCGCCGCCGCCGCGAACCAGCTCAGGTCGTGGATCGGCGTCCCGCTCGGCTCGAGCTCGGTCGGGAAGCGCGCCAGAACGGTTCCGTCGGAACGCAGCAACGCGAAGGAGCGTGCCGCGAGCGGTGCGATCGAGTCGTAGACGTTGCGGAAGTAGTCGATCGGGACGCCCATGGCGACCACGCCGCCGAGGGTGCCGTCCGGTGCCGCGATACGGCGGCTGAACAGGACGACGTGGGTGCTGCTGATGCGGCTGTGGAGCGGCCCGCTCACGCGCAGTGCGTCGTCGGTCGTGCCGAGAAAGTCCTGATGGAAGGGGCGGCCGCGAAAGTTCAGCGGCCGTACCGGCCAGTCGAGCGACCAGTTGACGAGCTCGCCCGTCGCGTCGGCGATCACGATGGCGGTCGCCTGCGGCAGGCCGGCCAGCCGCTCGCGCAGATCGTCGTGGACCCGGGCGGTGCCGAGCATGTCGCGCACCTGCTCGGCCGTCAGCCGGTGGCGTGCGAGGTCGACCAGGGCCGCGTCGATCGGCTGGACGACGCGGTTGATCTGATCGGCCAGCACGGTCGCCAGATTGGCCGAGTCCTCGTTTGCCGAAGCGATGGCGTCGGAACGGAGCTGCCAGACCGCGACCCCGATCGCCAGGGCCGAGGCCGCGATCACCGAGGCGGTCACGGCGATGAGGGTGCCGAACGAAGCCCAATGACGATGTGGCGAAGCTGACGGCATGGCGGATGGGCGCCTGGGCGTTCCTGACGTCGAGACCTGTCCGTCGCTGCGAGCCGGACCGGGCGGACCGCCGGCCGGCGATCCACCGGGTCACCGGCCGTGTGGGACCAGGGACGCGTGGTTCGGCCGTTCGGAACAACGACGTATCACGACCGAGCTACCAGTCGGTTAATCCAGGCCGACGAGCCGATCGGTCCTCGGCCGTTTCCGGCGCCGTGCCGGCGCGTGCGGAGGACCGCGGCGGGGCAGCCGGTCACGCCGCCGCGGGCGCGCACGCGGCCGTGGGCTCGAACGACAGTGCGGCGGCCGGCACCGGCCGCCCGAACAGCCAGCCCTGGGCCTCCCGGCAGCCGGCGGCGCGCAGCAGCGCGACCTGGTCCCAGGTCTCGACGCCCTCCGCCGTGGTGCTCATCGCGAGCGCCCTGGCGAGCGTCGTCACGCTGGAGACGATCGCGGCGCAATCGGCCCGGGTCGTCAGCTCGGCCACGAAGGTGCGGTCGATCTTGATCTTGCTGAACGGGAAGAGCTGCAGATAGCTCAGCGACGAGTAGCCGGTGCCGAAATCGTCGAGCACGACGTGGACGCCGAGCGCCGTGAGCCCGTGCAGCACCGCGAGGCTGTCGTGGTCCTTCTGCAGCAGCACCGACTCGGTGATCTCGAGCTCGAGACGGCCGGCCGGAAGGCCGGTGTCGGCGAGCGCCCGGCGGACGACCTCGACCAGATCGCCGCCGACGACCTGCTTGGCCGAGAGATTGACGGCGAGGCGGATGTCGGACGGCCACTCCGCGGCGGTGCGGCAGGCGGTGGCGAGGATCCATTCGCCGAGCGGACCGATCAGGCCGATCTCCTCGGCGACGGGGATGAACTTGTCGGGCGGGATCAGGCCGTGCTCGGGATGGCGCCAGCGCACCAGCGCCTCGACGGCGCAGGGGCGGCAGGTCGAGAGGTCGACGATGGGCTGGTAGTGCAGCTCGAACTCCCGCCGCGGCAGCGCCTCGCGCAGCTGCAGCTCGAAGGCGCGTTGCAGCCGCACGTCGGTGTCCATCGCGGGCGCGAAGAAGCGATAGCAGCCGCGGCCGTCCGTCTTGGCGCGGTAGAGCGCGAGATCGGCGTTGCGCAGGATGCCGCTCGACGTGCGGCCGTCATTCGGGGCGACCGCGATGCCGATCGAGATGCCGATGACGATCCGCTTGCCGTCGATCTCGTAGGGGGCGCGGACGCGCTGGAGCAGCCGCTCGGCCAGCGCCGCCGCCGCGGCGCGGGGCGGGCCGTCGACGAGCTGGATCACGGCGAACTCGTCGCCGCCGATGCGGCCGACCGTGTCGGCCGGCCCGATGCAGGAGCGCACCCGCTCGGCCACGGCCTCGAGCAGAGCGTCGCCGCCCGAATGCCCGAGCGAGTCGTTGACCGACTTGAACAGGTCGATGTCGAACACGAACGTCGCGAACCCCGCGCCGTCGCGGTCGAGCCGCGCGAGCGCGGCGTCCATGCGGGTGCGGAACAGCAGGCGGTTGGGCAGGTCGGTGAGCGGATCGTGATGCGCCAGATGAGCGATCCGGCGCTCGGCGAGCGTCCGCTCGGTGATGTCCTCGTGGACCGTGACGAAGCCGCCGTCGCCGACCGGGCTGAACGTCAGCGCGATGACGCGACCGTCCGGCAGCTCGACGATGAAACGGCCCGACTGCCCTGCCGCGATGGTGCGCCGGATGCCGGCGACGCGCGCCACCGGATCGCCGTTGAAGGTGCCGAGCGCGATCCGGCGCATGAACAGGTCGAGGATCGGCGTGCCCGGTTGGGCGTCGTCGGCCGTGAGCTTGTAGATCTGACGATATGGCGTGTTGCACACGACGAGCCGGTCGTCACGGTCGTACATGCTGAGCCCGAGCGTCATGTTGTTGACGGCGGCGTCGAGCCGGCCGGCGACCTCGGCGAGCTCGCGTGACTTGTCGGCGAGCCGCGCCTCGCGCTCGCGCAGCGACGCTTTCGACGCCAGCAGATGATCGAACTGCCGCTTCAGCGCCCACAGGAGCCCGAGTGCGCAGACGAAGGCGAGCAGCGCGCCGGCGCCGATCCGCACCGCATGGCGGCGCCATTCGGCGAGCGCGGCGCTCTCCAGGATGGCGCTGCTCACCACCAGCGGCGTGTCGGCGATCCTGTGGACGGCGACGATCCGCCGATCGGCGCCGTCGCTCCCGGTTTGCACCCGATAGGTGCCGCCGCCCCGGCTCGTCACGTCGTGCCACGGCCCGCCCGCGGGCATGGCGGGGCCGGCGAGCCCGGTGATCACGCTACGATTGACCAGCATCGCGCCGTCGTCCCGGCTCACCAGGAACGATTGCCCGGGCAGAGGCTCGAAGGTCTCGTACAGACGGTCGAGGGTCGCCGCCGGGATGCCGACCACGACGGTGCCGACATGGGTGCCGAGCGTGCCGGCGATGCGCCGGCCGAAATAGATCATCGGCTCGCCGGCGACGGGCGAATGAACCGGCGGGCTGACGAGAAGGCCGTAGGCGCCGGACCGGTCGGAGCGCCGGAAATGCGCCTCGACGACGCCCGGCAACTCGGCACGGGCCTGCTCCGGGCTCGCCTGGAGGATGCGGCCGTCGGTCGCGACGATCGCCAGCACGCCGACCGCATCGTCGCGATGGCGCCGCTCGTCGAGCATCTGACGCTGCGGATCGCCGGAGAAGAACGCGTCGAACTCGGCCGGAATGGCGAGGCCGAGCGACGGCACCACGTCGCGCAGCTCCGCCAGCACGGCGTCACGCGGGCCGACGATCCGCATGAGCTGATCGGCCACCGTCAGGGCCGCGTTGGTGCTCTCGCGCTCGGCCGCCCGGATCGCATCCTTGCGCAGGTACTCGACCGCCACGCCGATCGCCATCGCGGACAGGCCGATCACGAGGCCGGCGCAAGCGGCGAGCAGCAGGAAGGTTATTCGCTGGTTCGAGCGCATGAGCAACGAGCTGTCCGGTCCAAATCACCTCGTGGCGAATGGAAGAATAGAACACGACGAAAATTGCCGGAGGTGTAATCAGGATTGGGAGTTGGTGTGGTGATTAAGGCTTCGTTGATTATTAGTCCGACCGGACGGTGGTCTACGCCGTCCGGCCCATGTCGTCATAACGTGGGCGGGGCTCGCCACGGGCGACGGGCGGGGCGACGTGACGCCGCCGATCTGCGATCGCGACGAAGAAGGCCGGCCCCGGGGGCATCCGGGGCCGGCCAGCGGAGGCTTCGAGGGAAGTGTCTTTCGAGGGAAGTGTCTCAGGCGTGGGGTTCGGGGCGGGCGCGTCAGCCCTGGCGATCCGCGGCGGTGTCGACCCGGCGGTCGCGGCCCGGCAGCACGATGACCCGAGTGCCGACATGGACGCGGCCGTAGAGATCCATCACGTCCTCGTTGACCATGCGGATGCAGCCCGACGAGACGCGCTCGCCGATCGTCTCCGGCGCGTTGGTGCCGTGGATGCGGTAGATGGTGTCGCCGAGATAGAGGGCGCGGGCGCCGAGTGGGTTGTTGGGGCCGCCGGCGACGAAGCGCGGCAGATAGGGCTGGCGGCGCACCATCTCGGTCGGCGGCGTCCAGTCCGGCCACTCGGCCTTCCGGGTGATGCTTTGGGTGCCGGACCAGCGGAAGCCGTCGCGGCCGACGCCGATGCCGTAACGCACCGCGCGGCCGTTGCCGAGCACGAAGTACAGATAGGTGTTCGGCGTGTCGACGATGACGGTGCCGGCGGGCTCGCTGGTCTTGTAGTCGACGATCTGGCGGCGGAAGCGGGCCGACGGCGCGGCCGGCGTCTCGTCGCGCGGCAGCATGGTCTCGACCGGCGCGTGGAGCGATCCTTGGAGCGGCGCCTCGGTGGGCGGCGCCAGGGTCGGCGCGAACAACGCGAACGGATTGGCGGAGGCCCTGCCGGACATCGTCACGCCGATGGCGGCCACGCCGATCGCCGCGGCGACGACGAGGATCCGAGGCCGAACGAAGCGAGCCCGAACGAAGATTGTCATGATCACCCCCCGTGTTCTCGGCCTTTGTGTCGAAAACTCTCTTCGGGCGGTTCAACCGGGAGCGTCGAATTTTAGATGCAATTTAAGACAGTCCCGACCAATCGCCGGCGGACGTGAGCGGAGCCGCGGCTGCGCGCCGATCCAATGCGAGAATCGCTTGTTTTTCGGGGTTTTTGTAGTACCCCGCGCGGGCGTGCCGGCGCCCACCACGCTGACGAAACGTCAACCATGTGACGCGATCGCGACCGATCGTGTGTGAACCGGATCACGCGAGCGGGCGACGGGCGTCGTCGCGCTTGAAGTTGGTGGTCATTCCGGGGCGCGAGCCGAAGGCGCGCGAACCCGGAATCAAGCCGAGACCTCGGAGCCTGCCGCTGGATTCCGGGTTCGCTGCTGCGCAGCGCCCCGGAATGACGAGTCCGCGGTAGTGGAAGCCCGCTCAGCTCTTCTGCCCCGCGTGCCATCCGACCACGGCGTCGCCGACCGCGTCGGTGGAGGCGAAGTAGGGCTTGATGTCGAGGAGCGGCGTCCCGTCGAGGCAGTCGAGCCCGATCACCGACAGCCGCGTGCCCTCGATCCCGACGAGCCTCGCCACACTGGCCGCGATCGGGTTGGGGCGGACCGGCGAGCGCAACGCGAAGGTGCCGCGCACTCCGCTGGAGTGGCGGGGCGCCTGGACCACGAGGTCGCGCCGCGCCCGGTCCATCCAGTACAGCACCAGGAGATGCGTGCAGGTCTCGACCCCGGTCAGCGCCGCGGCCCAGCGCGCGTCGACCGTGATGGTGCACACCGCGTCCGAGCCCCGGGCGTTGCGTGGGCAGTCGGCCCGCCGTGTCCATGGCGTGCCGATGCGGCCGATGTAGAAGACGCCGGCGTCGTAGGCGTTCGGCAGCGGCACGGTGACCTCGCCGGGGCGAGCCCCATCGTCGGCGCTGTCGGCGGAAACCGGGCCGGGCAGCGGGGGCAAGGGTGGGTCGCCGGGGCGGGCGGACGACTGGTCGGCCAGGCGGCGGGGCGGGGTGGTTTCGGAGGAGGCGGTCATCGGCGATACTGTCCCGGCGGCCGGAGCGGCCGTCGCACACGGGCGGACTGCGAGATCCCGTTGGCTGATTCTTAGCAGGTTCCGGGGCCTTTCGGGCGGACCGAGATGGCGCGTGGAACGATATACGCGCAACTGGCTTCAAGGCATAAAGATATCTTTATGTCTGCCACGAAACGTGCCATAGAGGATCGCCCGTCCCGAGGGGCCACCCCCGACCTGCCGAGGATCGTGTCCGCATGGACGACCGCCTGAGCTTCGACGCCCTGAACGCCGCCCTGAAGGCGGCGGGCGAGGAGACGCGCCTGCGCATCCTCGCGCTGCTGGCCGAAGCCGAGCTGACCGTGTCGGACCTGACCGATATTCTGCGCCAGTCCCAGCCCAGAATTTCGAGGCATCTCAAGTTGTTGGCCGAGGCCTCGCTGGTCGAGCGGTTCCGCGAGGGGTCGTGGGCCTTTTTTCGTGCCGCCGAGCAGGGCGAGGCGGCCACGCTGGTCCGGGCGCTGCTGGCGCGGCTCGACCCGGCCGATCGCACGATCGGGCGCGACCGCGAGCGGCTCGCCGCCGTGCGGGCCGCCCGCAACCAGGCCGCCCAGGACTACTTCACCCGCCATGCCGCCGAATGGGACCGCATCCGCCGCCTGCATGCGAGCGACGAGGCGGTCGAGCAGGCGATCGTCGAGGCGCTCGCCGACCGGCCGTTCCGCTCGCTGCTCGATCTCGGCACCGGCACCGGGCGGATGCTGGAGCTGTTCGGGCCGCAGCTCGAGCGCGGGCTCGGTATCGATCTCTCCCGCGACATGCTGGCGCTCGCCCGCGCGCGGCTCGACCGCGCCGGGCTGAAGCACTGCTCGGTGCGCCACGGCGACCTGTTCGACCTCGCGATGCCGCCGGACTCGTTCGACGTCGTGATCCTGCACCAGGTGCTGCACTTCCTCGACGACGGCGGCCGTGCCATCCGCGAGGCGGCGCGTGTGCTGCGCCCGCAGGGCCGGCTGCTGGTCGTCGATTTCGCCCCGCACGATCTCGAATTCCTGCGCGAGCAGCACGCCCACCGGCGTCTCGGCTTTTCGCGCGAGACCATCACCCAATGGCTGGAGCAGGCGGGTCTCGAGCCCGGCCTGCACCGCGTCCTGCCGCCCGGGCCCGGTCCGGACGGGGGGCTCGCCGTCACCCTCTGGCTCGGCCGCGATCCGCGCATCGCGCTCGCCGAGCAAACCCGCGAGGTCGCCTGATGTCGCCGTCCGAGCCGCGCGCGAGCCGCGTGCCGCATCCCCGCGAGAGCCTGCGCGTCTCCTTCGAGTTCTTCCCGCCGAAGACCGAGGAGATGGAGACGACGCTGTGGGAGTCGATCGAGCGGCTGGCGCCGCTGCGCCCCGATTTCGTCTCTGTCACCTACGGGGCGGGAGGGTCCACCCGCGAGCGCACCCACGCGACCGTCAAGCGCATCCTCGACGAGACCGCGCTGACGCCGGCCGCGCATCTCACCTGCGTGGCCGCGACCCGCGACGAGGTCGACGACGTGGTGCGCGCGTATCTCGCCGCCGGCGTGCGCCACATCGTGGCGCTGCGCGGCGATCCGGTCGCCGGCATCGGCACGGCCTACGCGCCGCATCCGGGCGGCTACGTCAACGCGGCCGACCTGGTCGGCGGCATCAAGCGGCTGGCGGAGGCGGAGAAGACCGACATCGAGGTGTCGGTCTCGGCCTATCCGGAGCGCCATCCCGAGAGCCCGTCCGACGCCGCCGACCTCGACATGCTGGCCGCCAAGGTGGACGCCGGGGCGAGCCGCGCCATCACCCAGTTCTTCTTCGACAACGATCTATACCTTCGTTATCTCGACCGGGTGCGCGCCCGCGGCATCGACATCCCGATCGTGCCGGGCATCCTCCCGGTTCAGAACTTCAAGCTCGCCCGCGCGTTCGCCGGCAAGGCGGGCGCCTCGATCCCGGGCTGGCTCGCCGACCGCTTCGACGGGCTCGACGACGATCCGGCGACCCGCAAGCTGATCGCCGCCGCCGTCGCGGCCGAGCAGGTGCTCGATCTCGTCGACCGCGGCGTCACCGAGTTCCACTTCTACACGATGAACCGCGCCGACCTCGTCTACGCGGTCTGCCATCTCCTCGGCCTGCGTCCGCCGGCGACCGCGCCGAGCGTCGCGGCCGAGGTGGCGGCGTGAGTCGGCAGCGTCGCGCAATGCCTATTTGTAGAGGGACGAATTTCAGGAGAGCGCCATGGCCGAGCCCGAGAATATGACTTTGGTCCTGCTGCGCGACCTGCGGAGCCGCATGGAGACGCGGTTCGACGCGATCGATCGAAAGCTCGGCGAGCACGATACGCGGTTCGACGAGCACGATGCCCGTTTCGCCGCGCTCGAGAAGAAGATCGACACCATCAAGCAAGCCGCCTTCGCTGAATCGATCCTGGGGCGGTACGCCGTCGTGGACGTCGAGCAGAGACGCGTCGAGCTGGAAGCGCGCCTCGCAGCACTGGAAAAGCGCGCCTGATCGACGCGGTCTGCTCGCCAACTCACGAACCTTCGAGAATGCTCCCGCGCGGGAGAGAAAGACGACGATGTCCAAGCCCCTTGCCCCGTCCGAGACCGAGATCGCCCTGCGGGCGTTGGCGCGTGAAAAGATCCTGGTGCTCGACGGCGCCATGGGGACGCAGATCCAGGAGCTGAAGCTCGACGAGGCCGCCTTCCGGGGCGAGCGCTTCGCCGACTTCCCGCACGACCTGCGCGGCAACAACGACCTCCTGGTGCTGACGAAGCCGGATGCGGTGCGCGACATCCATCTCGCCTATTTTCGCGCCGGCGCCGACATCGTCGAGACCAACACGTTTTCCTCGACCACCATCGCACAGGCCGACTACGGGCTGGAGGCGATCGCCTTCGAGCTGAACGAGGCCGGCGCGCGGCTCGCCCGCGAGGCCGCCGTCATCGCCGAGAAGGAGGACGGCCGCCGCCGCTTCGTCGCCGGCGCGATCGGCCCGACCAACCGCACCGCCTCGATCTCGCCCGACGTGTCGAACCCGAGCTTCCGCGCCATCACGTTCGACGAGCTGCGCGTCGCCTATGCCGAGCAGGTGCGGGGGCTGATCGCCGGTGGCGCCGACCTCCTGCTGATCGAGACCGTGTTCGACACGCTCAACGCGAAGGCCGCCGTGTTCGCCATCGAGGAGGTGCTGGAGGAGATCGGCCGCTCGGTGCCGGTGATGATCTCCGGCACCATCACGGACATGTCGGGCCGCACGCTCTCGGGCCAGACCCCGGAGGCGTTCTGGAACGCGCTGCGGCACGCGCGGCCGCTCACCATCGGGCTCAACTGCGCGCTCGGCGCCAAGGAGATGCGCGCCCACATCGCCGAGCTCTCGCGGGTCGCCGACACGCTCGTGTGCGCCTATCCGAACGCCGGACTGCCGAACGAGTTCGGCCTCTACGACGAGAGCCCGGAGTTCATGGCCGGCCTTCTGGCCGAGTTCGCCGACGCGGGGCTCGTCAACGTGGTCGGCGGCTGCTGCGGCACGACGCCGGCCCATATCCGCGCGATCGCGCAGGCCGTCGCCGGCAAGCCGCCCCGGGAGGTGGCGCGCCCGAAGCCCTTTCTGAGGCTCGCGGGGCTCGAACCGTTCACGCTCACGCCGGAGATTCCGTTCGTCAACGTCGGCGAGCGCACGAACGTCACGGGCTCGGCGAAGTTCCGCAAGCTGATCAAGGCCGGCGACTACGCGGCGGCGCTGTCGGTCGCACGTGATCAGGTCGAGAACGGCGCCCAGGTCATCGACGTCAACATGGACGAAGGCCTGCTCGACGCCGTGGCGGCGATGACGACCTTCCTCAATCTGGTCGCCTCCGAGCCCGACATCGCCCGCGTGCCCGTGATGGTCGACTCCTCCAAGTTTGACGTGATCGAGGCCGGCCTGAAGTGCATCCAGGGCAAGCCGATCGTCAACTCGATCTCGCTCAAGGAGGGCGAGGAGGCGTTCGTGCACCACGCCCGTCTCGTGCGGCGCTACGGCGCCGCCGCCGTCGTGATGGCGTTCGACGAGCAGGGCCAGGCCGACACGGTCGAGCGCAAGATTTCGATCTGCAAGCGCGCCTACGACATCCTGGTGAACCAGGTCGGCTTCCCGCCCGAGGACATCGTGTTCGATCCGAACGTCTTCGCGGTGGCGACCGGCATCGAGGAGCACGACGGCTACGGCCTCGCCTTCATCGAGGCGACGCACTGGATCCGCCGGAACCTGCCCGGCGCGCATGTGTCGGGCGGCGTGTCGAACCTGTCGTTCTCGTTCCGCGGCAACGAGCCGGTGCGCGAGGCGATGCACTCGGTCTTCCTCTATCACGCCATCCAGGCCGGCATGGACATGGGCATCGTCAATGCCGGCCAGATGGCCGTCTACGACGATCTCGATCCCGAGCTGCGGGAGGCCTGCGAGGACGTGATCCTCGCGCGCCGCAAGGACGCCGGCGAGCGGCTTTTGGCGGTCGCCGAGCGGTATCGCGGCCAGACCCGCGAGGCGAGCGAGGCGGTGCTCGAATGGCGTTCCTGGCCGGTCGAGAAGCGGCTGTCGCATGCGCTCGTCCACGGCATCACGGACTTCATCGCGCAGGATGTCGAGGAGGCGCGGCGCGCGGCGAGCCGCCCGCTCGACGTGATCGAAGGCCCGTTGATGGCCGGCATGAACGTGGTCGGCGACCTGTTCGGCGCGGGCAAGATGTTCCTGCCGCAGGTGGTCAAGTCGGCCCGCGTGATGAAGCAGGCGGTCGCCCATCTGATGCCGTTCATGGAGGAGGAGAAGGCGCGGAGCGGCGACACGGGCAAGAGCGCGGCCGGCAAGATCGTGCTCGCGACCGTGAAGGGCGACGTCCACGACATCGGCAAGAACATCGTCGGCGTCGTGCTCCAGTGCAACAACTACGACGTCGTCGATCTCGGCGTGATGGTGCCGGCCGCGAAGATCCTCGAGGCCGCCAAGGCCGAGAAGGCCGACATCGTCGGCCTGTCCGGCCTGATCACGCCGTCGCTCGACGAGATGTGCCATGTCGCGGCCGAGATGGAGCGCCAGGGCTTCGACGTGCCGTTGCTGATCGGCGGCGCGACGACGAGTCGCGTCCACACCGCCGTGAAGATCGACCCGAACTACCGGCGCGGCCAGGCCGTCTACGTCAACGACGCGAGCCGCGCCGTCGGCGTGATGGCCTCGCTCCTGTCGAAGGACAAGGTCGCGTATATCGACGAGATCCGGCGCGAATACGCTAAGCTCTCGGCCGCGCATGCGCGCGGCGAGGAGCAGAAGAAGCGCCTCACGCTGTCGGCAGCCCGCAAGAACGCGCTGGCGCTCGACTGGTCGGGCGCCTACCGGCCGCCGCGGCCGAGCTTCGTCGGGCGGCGCGTGTTTCCGACCTACGACATCGCCGAGCTGATCCCCTACATCGACTGGTCGCCGTTCTTCTCGACCTGGGAGCTGACCGGCAAGCATCCGGCGATCCTCAAGGACGAGGTGGTCGGCGAGGCGGCGCGCGCCCTCTATGCCGACGCCCAGGCGATGCTGGAGACGATCCGGCGCGAGAAGTGGTTCCAGGCCGCGGCCGTGGTCGGCTTCTGGCCGGCCGCGGCGGAGGGCGACGACATCGTCCTCTACACGGACGAGACGCGGCGCGAGCGGCTCGCCGTGCTGCACACGCTGCGCCAGCAGCTCACGCGGCGCGAGGGCCGCGCCAACGTGGCGCTCGCCGATTTCGTCGCGCCGGTCGCGAGCGGGCTTGCCGATCACGTCGGCGGCTTCATCGTCACGGCCGGGCTCGGCGAGGACGCGATCGCCGACCGCTTCAAGGGCGCCAACGACGACTACTCGTCCATCATGGTCAAGGCGCTGGCGGATCGGCTGGCGGAGGCCTTCGCCGAGCGCATGCACGAGCGGGTGCGCCGCGAGCTGTGGGGTTACGCCGTGGACGAGCATCTCTCGGCCGAGGATCTGATCGCCGAGAAGTACCGCGGCATAAGGCCGGCGCCCGGCTACCCGGCGCAGCCCGACCACACCGAGAAGGGCACGCTGTTCGGCCTGCTCGGCGGCGAGGACATCGGCGTGAAGCTCACCGAGAGCTTCGCGATGTGGCCGGGCGCCTCGGTCTCGGGGCTCTATTTCAGCCACCCCGAGGCGCACTATTTCGGGGTCGGCAAGATCGAGCGCGATCAGGTCGAGGACTATGCGGGCCGTAAGGGGTGGAGCGTCACCGAGGCCGAGCGCTGGCTCGCCCCGATCCTCAACTACGACCCGCGCTCGCTGTCGGACGCGGCGCAGGCCGCATCCGTGGCGGCGGAGTAGAGCCTCGTCACTCCGGGGCGCGGAGCGCCAGGTCCGCGAGCCCGGAATCCATGGCCCCGGTCTCGTGGCTCACGGTGGACAGAGGGCGTATGGGGTCCGGGCTCGGCGCTGCGCGCCGCCCCGGGACGGCCGACGCGGTGGCGTCCCGAGGGGTGGAGATTTCCGCCGCGGGCACGTCGCGCCCGACCGCGGCACCGAACGCCGCCGCGGGCGTCGTCCGGCGGACCCGAAGCGCCTGCGGAACCAGACCTCCGAATGCCCGTCGACATCGATGTCCGCCCCGTGACCACCGACCGCATCCTGCGTCCCGAACGAAACGTCCGGCGGGCCGAGCAGGCGGTCGCCGACGCGCGGGTGCGCACCGGCTCGCTCACGCGCACCACCGAGACGCTGTCGGGCGACGGCCGCCGACTCGGCGTGGTGAGCGATCCGGAGGCGCCGACCGGCGGGCTCGCCGGCACCCTCGCGCCGCTCGCCGATCCCGAGAGGCCGATCTCGGTCGAGGCGGTGACGGCGCATGTGGCAGGGCCGACGCCGGCGCGGCGGCTGTCCGGCGCCGTCAAGGTCGGGGCGGTCGCGGCGGCGCTGCTCGCGATCCTGCTGGCCTGGCGCTCCGGGCCGCTCGCCGACTATGCCGACATCGAGCGCATCCGCGCGCTGCTGAGCGGGCTCGGCGGCGCGTGGACGCCGCTCGCGGTCGCCGGCATCTACACGGCCGCGAGCCTCGTCGGATTCCCCGTGACGATGCTGATCGCCGCCACCGCCATGGTGTTCGGCGGCTGGCTCGGCCTCGTTCATGCGGCGACCGGCACCCTCGTGGCCGCTGCGGTCGGGTTCGCGATCGGGGCGCGGCTCGGGCACGGGCCGCTGGTCGGCCTGCTCGGCCCGCGCGTGAACGCGCTCCGGCGGGAGGTCGTCCGCCGCGGCGTGCTCGCGGTCGCCACCATCCGGATCCTGCCGCTCGCTCCCTTCGTGCTGGTCAACCTCCTGGCCGGTGCCGGCGGGGTGCGCTTCGCCGACTTCATCGGCGGCACCGTGCTCGGCCTCGCGCCCGGCATCATCGCCATGTCGGCGTTCGGCGATCAGCTCCTCGCCGTGATCCGCGACCCGACCCCGTGCGGCATCGCCGCGGCGGCGGGATTGCTCGCCGTCTGGGTCGCCGTCGCCTTTGCGCTGCAACGGCTCGTGGGCCGCCGGGGGGGCCACGAGTCGCGAGGAGCGTCGTGAGGAGCGGGCCGCTCGGCACGGTCCGGGTGACGACGGGGACCATCGACGGCGCGCTCGGCCGCGGCCCGCATTTCGAGCTCGCCCGGGGGGCTCGAGCCGATCACGCGGCCCGACCCCGGCGTCGTCGCCCTCCAGGCGGTCGATTGGCGCCGCCCGCACAGCACCGACACCGAGACCGACACCGACACCGACACCGACACCGAGCCCGTCGCGACCATCGAGTGCCGGCTCGGGCACTGGGGCTCGGCGCCGAGACCATCATCCCGGTCCGAAGTGTCGACCATCGTCCCGGTCGACCCGGGCCGACGATCGTGCCGTCCCGAATCGCGCCGATGCCGCCTCCGTATCCGCGTCGCGCCCCGCGGAGCGGGCCCGGCCCGTGAAAAGCCGGTTCCGTAACGCCCCGCTAACCAGACGAACAGCCTCCGTAATCGTGCGGATTCGCGGCGTGCGGGGCCGTCCCGCAAGGACTACGGCGTTGCTGCGCCGCGGCGTTCACGGACCCTAAACGGCTCATTCAGCGGGCATTCATGTGCCGGCTCCCAGGTTGCCGACCGTGAGAGGCTGCCGGATCCAAAAGCCTCGGGGGAAGCGCAGGATCTCCCATCCCGTCCGTGTCGTCGCGAGCGCCTCGTCGCCGGCGTGCGGCACGCCCTCGACCCTCCGGACCCGGCAGCACCGAACGACAGCACGACCTCGGCCCGGCGCGAGCGATCGCGCAGGACCGCAACCAGAGCAGACCGATGGCCCATCGTATCGACTTCGGCGACCTCCGCGACGGCGCGACCGGCGGTCCGGCCCGAATGCAGGAGGCGCTCCGCGCCGGCCTGGCCACGACCGGGGGCGAGGGCCGATCCGAGGGCCATGCCCGGGTGATCGGCGGCCATGACGTGCTGTTCTGCGGCAGCCCGGATCCGTCGCCGCGCTGGCGGGCGGGCGAGCGGCTGCACCATCTGTTCGAGGATGCCGCCGACCGGTTCGGCCGCAACGCCGCCGTGGTGACGTCCGACGCGTCGCTGACCTATGCCGAGCTCGACCGGCGCGCCAACCAGGTCGCCCGCCACCTGATCGCCCGTGGCGTGAAGGCCGGCGACCGCGTCGGCCTCTTGTTCGACAAGACGGTCGAGACCTATGTGGCGCTGGTCGCCGTGATGAAGGCGAACGCCGCCTATGTGCCGCTCGATCCCGGCCTGCCGGCCGAGCGCATCCGCTACATGCTGGGCGACGCCAAGATCCGCACCATCGTGTCGATGGCGAGCTTCTCCGAGCGCCTCGCGGCGCAGGACGCCACCGCCGTGCTGCTCGACGCCGAGCGCGCCGAGATCGACACGCGGGCGCCCGACCGGCTGTTCGCCGGCGAGGTCGGCGAGACCGACGACCAGGGCTGCTACGTCATCTACACGTCGGGCACGACCGGCAACCCGAAGGGCGTGCTGGTCGAGCATCCGAGCATCTGCAACTTCGTGCGCGTCGCCGCGGAGCGCTACGGCTACCGGCCGGGCGACCGCGTCTACCAGGGCATGACCATCGCGTTCGACTTCTCGATCGAGGAGACCTGGGTGCCGCTGATGGCCGGCGCCACGCTGGTGCCGGCGCGCGCCGGCGGCGGGCTGGTCGGCGAGGAGCTGGCCGACTTCCTGCACGAGCGCCGCGTCACCGCGATGTGCTGCTGCCCGACGCTGCTCTCCACCATCGAGCGCGACCTGCCGCATCTGCGCCTGCTGATGGTCGGCGGCGAGGCCTGCCCGCAGAATCTGGTGATGCGCTGGAGCCGGCGCGGCCGCACCATTCTCAACACCTATGGTCCGACCGAGGCGACCGTCACGGCGACCGTCACCGAGCTCGTCCCCGAGAAGCCCGTCACCATCGGCATCCCGATGCCGACCTACTCGATCGTGATCCTCGATCCGGCCGAGCCGCGCTCCGTGCCGCGCGGCGAGCTGGGCGAGATCGGCATCGCCGGCATCGGCGTCGCCGCCGGCTATCTCAATCGCGAGGAGCTGACCGGGCAGAAGTTCATCGCCGACTTCGTCGGCATCCCGAACAATGCCTCGAAGCGCATCTATCGCACCGGCGACCTCGGCCGCATCAACGACATGGGCGAGATCGAGTATCTCGGCCGCATCGACACCCAGGTGAAGATCCGCGGCTACCGCATCGAGCTCGTCGAGATCGAGTCGGTGATGCTGGAGATGCCGCAGATCGCCCAGGCCGCGGTGTCGACCTTCGAGCCCGAGCCCGGCCAGCCCGAGCTGGTCGGATACTATGCGCTCAAGCCCGGCGCTGCGGCGCTGCCCAAGGCCGAGATCGTCCAGGCGCTCAAGCGCCGGCTGCCCGCCTACATGGTGCCGGCCTATCTCGAGGAGCTTTCCGCGATCCCGATGTCGGCCTCCAACAAGGCCGACCGCAAGCGGCTGCCGAAGCCGACCGGCGGCCGCGTCCAGGCCGGCGGCAGCGACAAGGTGGTCGCCGCCCGCACCGACAACGAGCGCCTGCTGGTCGAGGCGATCGCCGAGATCCTGACCGTCGAGCGCGTCTCGATCGAGGATCACTTCTTCGACGATCTCGGCGCCAACTCGCTCTTGATGGCGCGGTTCTGCGCCCGCATCCGCCGCAACCCGGGCATGGAGAACGTCTCCATGCGCGACATCTACACCAACCCGACGATCGCCAAGCTCGCGGCGATCTTCGACGCCGACGGCCAGGCGGCCGCGGTCGCGGTCGCGCCCGAGCCGTTCCACGTGCCCTCGGACTTTTCGTATTACGCCTGCGGCGCCGCGCAGCTCCTGTTCTACGGCGCGATGAGCCTGCTCGGCCTCGCCGTGTTCGACCTCGGTCTCGAATGGGCCTATGCGGCGGCCGGCGACCCGGTGCAGCTCTATCTGCGCAGCGTGATCGCGGCGGTCGCCGGCTTCTTCGGGCTGACGGCCGTGTCGGTCGTCGGCAAGTGGCTGCTGGTCGGCCGCTTCAAGGAGGAGCGCATCCCGATCTGGTCGGCCCGCTACTTCCGCTTCTGGGCCGCCAAGACGCTGATCCGCAACGCGCCGGTCGCGCTGTTCGCCGGCCACCCGATCTTCAACGTCTATCTGCGCCTGCTCGGCGCCAAGGTCGGCCGCAACACCATCGTCAAGACCCGCTTCGTGCCGGTCGCCACCGACCTGATCTCGATCGGCGACGACACCATCCTGCGCAAGGAGACGATCCTGCTCGGCTACCGGGCGCAGTCGAACTACATCTGCACGGGCCGGGTCAGCATCGGCGACCGCGCCTTCGTGGGCGAGGCGAGCGTGCTCGACATCGACACCGCGATGGGCGACGACACCCAGCTCGGCCACGCCTCCTCGCTGCAGAGCGGCCAGCGCGTGCCGGACGGCGGCCGCATGCACGGCTCGCCCGCGGTCGAGACGACGGCCGATTATGTGCGGGTCGAGGCGCAGCCCGCGTCGCTGCTGCGCCGCGTGGTCGCCGAGACCGTGCAGCTTGCCGGCCTGTTCGCGATCGTCATCCCGCTGCCGATCGTCGCGCTCGCGCTGTGGGAGCAGCACACCGCCACGGCGGCCGGCGCTGCCGCCGCGACCGGCTTCTGGACCTCGCTGCCGACCGTGCTCGCCGTGTCGGTGATCTCGTTCTTCGGCTCGCTCGTCACCGGGCTCGCCGGCGTGTGGGCGGTGCCGCGGCTCGCCCGCGTCTTCCTCGAGGAAGGCCGTACCTACTCGACCTTCGGCATCCACGCCTGGCTGCAGGGCGTCGTCGAGAAGGCGACGAACGTGCAGTTCTTCAACGTGCTGTTCGGCGATAGCTCGGCCATCGTCCACTACATGCGCTTCGTCGGCTGGAACCTGAACAAGGTCGAGCAGACCGGCTCGAACATGGGCACCAACCAGAAGCACGACAACCCGCTCTGCTGCGAGATCGGCTCCGGCACGATGGTCTCGGACGGGCTGTCGATGATCAACGTCGAGATGTCCGCCTCGGCGTTCCGCCTCTGCCACACCCGCATCGGCGACGACAACTATCTGGGCAACAACATCCACTATCCGCCCGGCGGCCGCACCGGCGCCAACGTGCTGCTCGGCACCAAGGTGATGATTCCGATCGACGGCCCGGTGCAGGAGAATGTCGGCCTGCTCGGCTCGCCGCCCTTCGCCATCCCGCGCATGGTCGAGCGCGACAAGTCGATGCTCGGCGCCATCCCCGAGGACGAGCGGCTGCGCCGCCTCGCCGCCAAGAACCGCTACAATGCCGTGACGGCGGCGCTGTTCCTCCTGACCCGCTGGCTCCTGGTGTTCGCCTCGCTGGCCGTCTGGCAGGCGGCGCTGCTGACCTACGACCGCTTCGGCCTGCTCTCGCTGTTCGCCGCCGGGACCATCACGTCGGCCGCCGCCGTGCTGTGGTTCACGTTCCTGGAGCGCGCCTCGCTCGGCTTCGGCTCGCTGAAGCCCGAGATGGTGACGATCTACGACCCGTATTTCTGGAGCCACGAGCGGCACTGGAAGCTGTCCGACTGGCCGCACGTGCAGCTGTTCGGCGGCACGCCGATCAAGAGCCTGATCCTGTGGCTGATGGGCGTGAAGGTCGGCCGCAAGGTCGTCGACTTCGGCTGCTCGATCACCGACCGCAGCCTCACCCAGGTCGGCGACTACGCCAACCTCAACGAGGGCAGCGTCCTGCAGGCGCACTCGCTGGAGGAGGGCGTGTTCAAGTCCGACCACATCCGCATGGGTGCCGGCTGCACGCTCGGGCCGTCGGCCTTCGTGCACTACGGCGTCACGCTCGGCGCGCACGTGGTGATCGACACCGACGCCTTCCTGATGAAGGGCGAGGTGGTCGATGCCCACACCACCTGGCGCGGCAACCCGGCGAAGCTGTTCCGCCGCCACGGCACCGCCGACGGCGCGCTCGGCGCCGCCGTCTACCGGGCGCCCGACGCGGTCGCCCCGGCCTACCGGATCGCGGCGGAGTAGGTCCGTGCCGCCGAACGACCTGATCACGACCGACGACATGGCCGGGCTCGCCCCGGCCATTCGCGTTCTCCGCGCCGGCCCGGTCCCGGCGCGCCGCCGGAGCATGCAGCCGTGGACATGACGACGAAGCCGAGAGTCCGAGGGCTCTTTCCGGGGGCGCCCGCGCCGGCGAGCGTGCGGCTCGCCGACGTGACGGCCGACAACTGGCGCGACGTCGCCGCCCTCGAGCTCGAGCCCGAGCAGCGCGACCTCGTCGCCGGCAATCTCTACTCGATCGCCGAGTCGAAGTTCGATCCGCTGGCGCGACCGCGCGCCATCTACGCCGGCAGCGAGCTGGTCGGCTTCCTGATGTACGACGTCGGCGACGAAGACCCGCGTCGCGCCGTCATCTATCGGTTCATGATCGACCGCCGCTTCCAGGGCTTCGGCTACGGCCGGGTGGCGCTGGAGCGGGCGCTCGACGAGATCCGCGCGGTTCCGGGCGTCGCCACCATCGCGATCTGCTACGAGCCCGCCAACCCGGCCAAGAAGCTCTATGCCAGCGTCGGCTTCGTCGAGATCGGCTCCGACGAGGACGGCGAGGTCATCGCCGAGCTTCCGGTGGTCGCAGCCTAGGGTGGGGCGCAGATGTTGGTCGACGGCGACATCACGCACGATGCGGCCGCGGCGGCCGGGCGGACGCCCACCCCGCCGTCGACCGGCCCCGGTGTCGCGGACCTGCAGCGCGTGCTCGACGCGCTCGCTCCCGGCGTCGCGGCCGGCTGCCGCGCGATCCGTCCGGGCGACGAGGCGGCGCTGCGCGAGGCGGAGGCGGACTCGATCCTCTCGACCATCGTCGCGGTGCGGCGCGCCAGCGGCGCGGCCCGGGTGGTCGCGCGGGCGCTGCTCGACCAACTCGGCCATCGCGACGTCGTGCTGGTGCGCACCGCGTCCGGAGCGCCGGTATGGCCCGACGGGATCGTCGGCTCGCTGGCGCACGACCAGGAGGTCGCGGTCGCCGCGGTGGCGAAGCGATCGGGCGTCGCGGCGCTCGGCATCGACGTCGAGCCGGCCGAGCCGCTGCCGGACGACATCGTCGATCTGGTCGTCACGGCGGCGGAGCGCGACGGGCTGGACCGCGATCCGCTGCACGGGCGCCTGCTGTTCGCCGCCAAGGAAGCCGTGTACAAGGCGATGCATCCGCTCGACGGGGTCTTCCTTGATTTCCACGACATCGTGGTCGACCTCGCCGCCCGCACGGCCGTCGTCCCGAGCGGCCGTATCCTCGATCTCGCCGTCTGCCGCGCGCCGCGGATCGTCGTTCTCGCCCTTCTGCGCGCGTGATCCATGGTACAGCATCGTCATTCCGGGACGGCGTGAAACGCCGGACCCGGACTCCAGCCACGGACACCGTGCTCGTAACTGGAGTCCGGGTTCGCGAGCCGCGCGATCGCGCCCCGGAATGACGGTGAGGCCAACCGCGAGGCTCGGTAACGCACGTCATGATCACGATCTACAGCGACGCTCACGCCCTGCACGACGGCAAGGCGGAGCTGCACGACGGCAAGCTGGTGTCGAGCTTCGAGATGCCGCGCCGTGCCGCGCTGGTGCTCGCCCGCGTCGAGGAGGTCGGTCTCGGGCCGGTGTCGCCGCCGAAGAACTTCGGGCTCGATCCGGTGCGGCGCGTGCATGCGCCGGACTACGTGGCGTTCCTCGAGACCGCCTGGGACGAATGGGTCGCCGAGCACGGCGAATACGACGCGCTGCCGTTCACCTGGATCGGTCCCGGCATGCGCCGCGTCGTGCCCGATCATATCGACGGCAAGCTCGGCTACTATTCGTTCGACGCCGGCACGCCGATCACGGCCGGCACGTTTCGCGCGATCAGGACCGCGGCGGACGTCGCGCTCACCGGCGCCGAGCTGATCGTGCGGGGCGAGCGTGCCGCCTTCGCGCTCACGCGGCCGCCCGGTCATCACGCGCATCGGGCCTGCTACGGCGGCTACTGCTTCTTCAACAACGCCGCGATCGCCGCGCAAGCGCTGCGCGACGCCGGGGCCGATCGCGTCGCCGTCCTCGACATCGACTATCACCACGGCAACGGTACCCAGGACATCTTCTACACGCGCGGCGACGTGCTGTTCGTCTCGCTGCATGCCGATCCGGTCCAGGAGTATCCTTATTATCTCGGCTTCGCCGACGAGACCGGTGAAGGGGCGGGCGAGGGTGCGAACGCCAACTATCCGCTGCCCTTCGGCACCGGATTCGAGGCCTGGCGCGCAGCGCTCCACCACGCACTCTCCCGCATCGCCGCGTTTCGCGCCGACGCGCTCGTCGTCTCCCTCGGTGTCGACACCTACAAGGGCGATCCGATCTCGCGCTTCCGGCTCGACACCGCCGACTATCCGGTGATCGGCGCGACGCTCGCCGGTGCGGGACTGCCGACCCTGTTCGTGATGGAGGGCGGCTACGCCGTCGAGGCGATCGGCGTCAACGCGGTCGGCGTGCTGCAGGGATTTCTCGACGCGGCATGAGGTCCGCGCACGCGACCGGACCGGTGCGAAGCGTCGCACCGGTGCGGTCTGTCCGTCGTCACCTGATCAGCGACCGGACCGTCACGGGCAGTACCAGACCGGGCCGATCTGGATGCAGCCGCGGTTGCGCCAGCCCGACGGCCGACCGTCGTAGCGCCGCCAGCCGGGCGGCGGGCCGCGATAGCCGGGGCGCGGACCGTCCCAGGCCCGTCCGCGCCGCCAGTCGTCGCGATCGCCGCGGCGCCCGTCGAATCGGCGTCCGTCGGGGCGTCCGTCGGGGCGTCCGTCACGCATCGCGCGGCTGTCGAAGTCGCCGCGCTGCGCGAGCGTGATCGGCGCTTCGGTCGATCGCGCTCCGCTCGCGGCGTCGTCCTGCGGCGCCGCGGCCGGTGACGCGGCGAGCGCCGACGCGCCGCCCAGCATCAGAACGATAGCCGCTGCGCTCAGGATACTCTTCGCCATGCACTGTCCTCCGGGATGACGTGGTGGTGATCGTTTCGGAAGGACAAAGCCCGAGCGGCGCGCAAGTTTCCCGAGCCGCGGCAAATCGCCCACGATGGTTTGCATCGCACAGTCGTTCCGGCGACAATGCCGGACGCAGGGCAGGGGATGCCGGAGGGGGGTGCGAGCCGCGCGATGCAGGACGGGGTTGTATCCATCGCGGTGGTCGACGCCGACCGCGCCCGCGCCGCGATCGTCGAGGAAGGCTTGCGCGCCGCGGGCATTCCGCGCGTCGCGATCGTGCCGGACTCGCCCGATCTCCTCGACCGTCTCGTCGCGCTGGCGCCCGACGTCGTGGTGATCGCCCTCGACAGCCCCAACCGTGACGTGCTCGAGCAGATGTTCAAGGTCTCGCGCGTCGTCGAGCGCCCCGTCGCCATGTTCGTTGATCGCTCCGACGCCGCCACCATGCAGGCCGCCATCGACGCCGGCGTCTCGGCCTATGTGGTCGACGGCCTCAAGCCCGAGCGGGTGCGCGCCATCGTCGACATGGCGGTGATGCGCTTCAACGCCTACAGCCGCATGCGCCGCGAGCTGGAGGAGGCGAAGACGGCACTGGCCGATCGTCGGACCATCGACACGGCGAAGGGGCTCTTGATGGCCCGTAAGGGTCTGTCCGAGGAGGCCGCCTACGCGCTGCTGCGGCGGACCGCCATGAACGAGAAGAAACGCATGGTCGAGATCGCCCAGGCGATCATCACGGCGGCGGAGCTGTTCTGATGAGTGCGACCCGTCTCACCGTCGGCTGGGTGCCGCTCACCGACGTCGCCGTCCTGATCGCCGCCGCCGAACGCGGCTTCGCGGCGCGCGAGGGGCTCGACCTCGTGCCGGTGCGCGAGGCCTCGTGGGCGAACACCCGCGACAAGCTGGTGTTCGGCCATTTCGACGCGGCCCACATGCTGGCCCCGCTCGCGGTGGCGACGACGCTCGGCCTCGGCCATGTCGCGCTGCCGCTCGTCGCGCCCTTCATGTTCAATCTCGGCGGCAACGCCGTCACGGTGTCGCGGCCGCTCGCCGCGGCGCTCGCGGCCCACGGCGGTCTGACCGGAGACCTGGCCGACGCGGGCGCGGCGCTCGGCGCGGTGGCGCGCGAGCGGCTCGCCGCCGGGCAGGGGCCGCTCACCTTCGCGGCCGTGTTCCCGTTCTCCACCCACGCTTATCAGCTGCGGCTGCTCTTCCTCGCGGCCGGGCTCGATCCCGAGCGCGACGTCCGCCTCGTCGTCGTGCCGCCGCCCTTCATGGTCGACGCGCTGCGGCGCGGCCTCGTCGACGGCTTCTGCGTCGGCAGCCCATGGAACAGCGTCGCGGTCGACCAGGGCGTCGGCACCATCCTGCTGCTCGGCAACGCCATCGTGCCGCGCGCCCCGGAGAAGGTGCTGGCCGTGCCGGCCGAGCGCGCCCAAGCGCCGGAGATCGCCGCGCTGATCCGGGCGCTTGCGGCGGCCGCCGCCTGGTGTGCGACACCGGAGAACCGCGCCGACCTCGCCGCGCTGCTGGCCGAGCCGCGGCATCTCGATGCTCCGGCCGAGGTCGTTCGACGCACGCTCGACGGCGCCCTGGTGATCGACGGCGCCGGCACGGTGCGGTCCGATCCTGATTTCCTGTTGCTCGGCGCCAACCGGCCGGAGCCCCGCCAGGCGGACTGGCTCGCCGACGCCATGGTGGCGGCCGGGCATCTGCCGCAGGACGCCGGGAACGCGGCCAGGGCGGTGTTCCGGGCCGATCTCTACGACGCCGCACTGGCGGCCCGGACACGGGGCTGAGCCGCCGGGTCTGCCCACGGTTTGATCAGTTGCCGTTTTCGCGGTGCCGCAAAGTGGCGCATGGTGAAAGCGTGGCGGCCGCCGCGCCGGCTCGACCTCCAACCTAATCACCGATGAGTACGTGATTTTCCGCAGCGCGGCAGGATTGGCACGCGCCTTGTATATCGATCGTCAGTGGCCTCGCCGACGCTGACGGGGCCGCCTCCCAAACGCAGCAACGCCGCTGCTTCGATCGGTCCAGCGCTCCGCATCCCGGGCGGCGCGTCGTGTCGGTTCGAAGCGGCGGCGTTTTTTGTTTTTTCGCCGACCGAGGACGAGAGAGCATGACCAGCACCCCCCGCGTGCCGCGTTCCACCCGCCGCCGCTTCCTGCGCGACGTCGCCAACACGGCCGCCCTCCTCGCCGCCGCCAAGGCCGCGCTGCCGGCCGGCGCGTTCGCGCAAGGCGCGGGGCCCGAGGTGAAGGGCACCAAGCTCGGCTACATCGCGCTGACCGACGCGTCGCCGCTGATCATCGCCAAGGAGAAGGGCTTCTTCGACAAGCACGGCCTGCCCGACATGGACATCGCCAAGCAGGCCTCGTGGGGCGCGACGCGCGACAACATGGCGCTCGGCACCGAGCGCAACGGCATCGACGGCGGCCACATCCTGAGGCCCAAGACGCATCTCTACTCGACCGGCAAGGTGATGCAGAACAATCAGCCGCTGCCGATGTACACGCTCCTCAATCTCAACGAGGACTGCCAGGCGATCTCGGTCTCCAACGAATACAAGGATCTCAAGATCGAGAAGGACTCCTCGCCGCTCAAGGCCGCCTTCGAGCGCAAGAAGGCGCAGGGCAAGGAGCTCACCGCCGCCATGACGTTTCCGGGCGGCACCCACGATCTGTGGATCCGCTACTGGCTCGCCGCCGGTGGCATCGACCCCGACACCGACATCAAGGTGATCACGGTGCCGCCGCCCCAGATGGTGGCGAACATGAAGGTCGGCAACATGGACTGCTTCTGCGTCGGCGAGCCGTGGAACGAGCAGCTCGTCAACCAGAACATCGGCTACACGGCGCTGACCACGGGCGAACTGTGGTTCCGCCATCCCGAGAAGATCCTCGGCATGCGGGCCGACTGGGTCGACAAGAATCCGCGCGCCACCAAGGCCATCCTGATGGCCGTGATGGAGGCGCAGCAGTGGTGCGACAAGCCCGAGAACAAGGACGAGATGGCCGCCATCATCGGCCGCCGGCAGTGGTTCAACGTGCCGGTGCCGGACATCGTCGGCCGCCTCAAGGGCGACATCAATTACGGCCTCGGCCGCACCGCCAAGGGCACCAATCTCTACATGAAGTTCTGGGGCGAGGGCGGCTCGACCTCCTATCCGTGGAAGAGCCTCGACACGTGGTTCGTCACCGAGAACATCCGCTGGGGCAAGTTCGATCCGGGAATCGACATCAAGGGGCTGGTCGACAAGACCAACCGCTCGGATCTGTGGATCGAGGCGGCGAAGGCGCTCGGCGTGTCGGGCATTCCGACCTCCGACAGCCGCGGCGTCGAGACCTTCTTCGACGGCGTCAAGTTCGATCCGGCCGATCCGATGGCCTATCTGCGCGCCCAGCGCATCAAGCGCGTCACCGTGTGAGGTCGAGGCCGGCCTCGCCTGTTCAGTCCTCGGTCATTCCGGGGCGCGCCGCAGGTGCGACCCCGGACTCCAGCAGCCGGTCCCCGAACGGGTGACCGGATTCCGGGTCCGACGCTCCGCGCCGGCCCGGAACGACGCCTCGAGCACCATCGACCTCAGGAGCCATCCGTGGCGACATCCATGCAAAAGCTCAAGACCGTATCGCAGGTGCGGCTCGCCGCCGAGAGCGGCGCGCCACCCGCTGTCGCGACCACGGCGCCGAAACCCGCGACCGTCGTTCCGCTCGCGCTGAAGGCCCCGCCGCTCGCGGCGCGCGTCCTGCCGGTGGTGCGCCGGATCATCGCGACGCTCCTGCCGCCCCTGGTCGTCACCACGCTCCTGCTGCTCGTCTGGGAGATGGCGTGCTGGAGCCCGACCTCCTCGCTGCCGCCGCCCTCCCGGGTGTGGAGCGAGGCGAGCGACCTGATCCTCGATCCGTTCTTCGTCGCCGGCTCGCAGGACATCGGGCTCGGGTGGCGGGTGCTCACCTCGCTGCAGCGGGTGGCGATCGGCTTCGGACTCGCGGCGATGGCCGGCGTGCTGATCGGCGCCGTCGTCGGCCAGTCGGTGTGGGCGATGCGCGGCTTCGATCCCGTCTTCCAGGTGCTGCGCACCGTGCCGCCGCTCGCCTGGCTGCCGATCTCGCTCGCCGCGTTCCGGGACGCCAACCCGAGCGCCATCTTCGTGATCTTCATCACCTCGATCTGGCCGATCCTGATCAACACCGCGGTCGGCATCCGCAACATTCCGCAGGACTATCGCAACGTCGCGCGGGTGCTGCGGCTCAATCATCTCGAGTTCTTCGGCAAGATCATGGTGCCGTCGGCGGCGCCCTACATCTTCACCGGCCTGCGCATCGGCATCGGGCTCGCCTGGCTCGCCATCGTCGCGGCCGAGATGCTCACCGGCGGCGTCGGCATCGGCTTCTTCATCTGGGACGCCTGGAACTCCTCGCGGCTCCCCGACATCGTCGTCGCGCTCGCCTATATCGGCGGCGTCGGCTTCCTGCTCGACCGGCTGGTGGCGGGCGCCGCCGTGCTGGTCACCCGCGGCACCGCGTCGAACTGATGGAGCCCGTCATGGACGCCTGTCTCAAGGACGCCTATCTGAAGATCGACCACGTCGGCATCAGCTTCTCCCGCGCCGGTGCCACCTCCGAGGTGCTGCGCGACGTGACGTTGCGAATCCAGGCCGGCGAGTTCGTCTCGATCATCGGCCATTCGGGCTGCGGGAAGTCGACGCTCCTCAACATCGTCGCCGGCCTGCTGCGCGCCTCCACGGGCGGCGTGATCCTGGAAGAGCACGAGGTGAACGAGCCGGGACCGGATCGCGCCGTCGTGTTCCAGAACCACAGCCTGCTGCCGTGGCTCACCGTCTACGAGAACGTCGCGCTCGCGGTCGACAAGGTCTTCCGCGGCAAGCGTTCGCGGGCCGAGCGGCGTGAATGGATCATGGAGAACCTCGCCCTCGTCAACATGGCGCACGCGAAGGACAAGCGCCCGGCCGAGATCTCCGGCGGCATGAAGCAGCGCGTCGGGATCGCCCGGGCGCTCGCCATGGAGCCGAAGATCCTGCTACTCGACGAGCCGTTCGGAGCGCTCGACGCGCTCACCCGCGCCCATCTCCAGGACCAGGTGATGGAGATCCACGCGCGCCTGAGCAACACCATGATCATGATCACGCACGACGTCGACGAGGCCGTGCTGCTCTCCGACCGCATCGTGATGATGACCAACGGCCCGGCCGCCACCATCGGCGAGGTGCTGACCGTGAACCTCGCCCGGCCCCGCCGGCGGCTCGAGCTGGTCGACGACCACGAGTACAACCGCTGCCGCGCCGCCGTGCTCGAGTTCCTCTACGCCCGTAATCGCTTCGTCGAGGCGGCGTGAGGCGGCGATGACAGCGGCTCCGGAGTCATGGTCATGAGGTGTTCTGACAGTATCGGGCACGGCCCTCGCCCTTCCTCTCCCCGCGCCGCGGGGAGAGGTGAAGGCGCGCTGATCTCGCGGCTCGGATCTCGCCATGCGTGAGCGGCTGGTCGTCGTCGGCAACGGCATGGTCGGGCTGCGCCTCGTCGAGGAGGTGACGCGGCGGGTGCCGGAGCGCTTCGACATCACCGTCATCGGCGCCGAGCCGGTACCGGCCTACAACCGCGTGCTGCTCTCGGCGCTGCTCGCCGACGAGGTGACGGACGAGGAGTGCCGCTTCCGCGATCGCCGCTGGTATCTGGCCAACCGGGTGCGGCTGATCACCGGCGCGCGGGCGACCGGCATCGACACGGCGGAGCGCGAGGTGCGGATCGGCGGCCACGGCGTCGTGCCGTTCGATCGCCTCGTGCTCGCGACCGGCTCGGAGCCGATTCGACTTCCGGCGCCCGGCATGGACCTCCCCGGCGTGATCACGTTCCGCGATCTCGCCGACGTCGCGCTCATGCGCGAGGCGGCACGGCGCGGGAGCCCGGCCGTGGTGATCGGCGGCGGCCTGCTCGGCTTGGAGGCCGCCTACGGCCTCGCCCGCGCCGGCGTCGCCGTCACGCTCGTCCATCTCGCCGACCGGGTGATGGAGCGGCAGCTCGACCACGGCGCCGCACGGATCGTCGAGGCGGCGATGCGCGAGCGCGGAATCGACATCGTGCTTGAGGCGCAGACCGCCGCCGTGGAAGGCCGTGATCAGGTCGAGGCGGTGCGGCTCGCCGACGGGCGGCGGCTGCCGGCCGGGCTCGTCGTCGTGGCGGTCGGGGTACGGCCGTCGGTCGGGCTCGCCGTCGGGGCGGGCCTGTCGGTCGAGCGCGGCGTCGTGGTCGACGACCGGCTCGCGACCTCGGCACAACGGGTTCACGCGATCGGCGAATGCGTCTCGCATCGCGGCACCGTCTACGGACTCGTCGAGCCCGGTTACGCGCAGGCGGTCGTGCTCGCCCGCCGGCTCGCGGGCGAGGATGCGCGCTATACCGGCACGCTTCTCGCGACCCGCCTGAAGGTCTCGGGCGTGCCGGTGTTCTCGGCCGGCGACGTGACGCCGCCCGCCGGCGCCGAGGTGATCACGCTCTCGGACGCCGCCGCCGGTCGCTACGCCAGACTGGTCGTCGCCGAGAACCGACTCGTCGGTGCGATCCTGGTCGGCGAGACGCGCCATGCCGGCTTCTTCCAGGATCTGATCACGCGCCGCGCCGACGTGTCAGGAATGCGCGATGCGTTGGTGTTCGGGCCGCGCGCCGAGGCGACTGCCGTCGCGTTCGAGCCGGAAACCGAGCCTGCCGCCGAGGCGGTCGCCGAGGCAGCCTGAGGATCGTGCGATGACCGACTTCTCGGCCGAGCAGAAGCGTTATCTGGAGGGCATGGCGGCCGGCATGGCGGTGATGAAGTCGGTCGGCTTCGGCGCGCCCGGCACGCCTGCGGCGTCGGCACCGACCGGGCCCGATGCGCCGCATCTCGCCGCACAGGACAAAGTTCTGGCCGAAGGAAGAAAGCTCGCCGATCAGGAGAAGTGGAAGCGGGCCGAACACCCGCTCGACGCCTATGCGCGGCTGAAGCGCGATGCCGATGCCGGCAAGGCACCGAACCCGCAGGACAACTTCCGCTGGCGTTATCACGGCCTGTTCTGGGTGGCGCCGGCCCAGACCTCCTACATGGCGCGGCTGCGCATCCCGAACGGGATTCTGAATCACTGGCAGTTCGCCGGCGTCGCCGAACTCGCGGAGACATTCGGCGGCGGCTATGTCCACGTGACGACGCGGGCGAATCTGCAGATCCGCGAGATCGCGCCCGAGAACGCCGCGCCGTTCCTCGAAGGCCTGTCGGATCTCGGCCTGACGGCGCGCGGCGCCGGCGCCGACAACATCCGCAACGTCACCGGCTCGCCGACCGCCGGGATCGACCCGCAAGAGCTGATCGACACGCGGCCGCTGGCGCGGGCCTGGCACTTCCACATCCTCAACGATCGCTCTCTCATCGGCCTGCCGCGCAAGTTCAACGTGTCGTTCGACGGCGGTGGGAGAATTCCCGCCCTGGAGGAGACCAACGACATCGGCTTCCAGGCCGTCGAGGTGCTGGACGGCGCCGCGGTGCCGGCCGGCATCTGGATGCGGCTCGTGCTCGGCGGCATCTCGGGCCACCGGGATCTGGCGCGCGACACCGGCGTCGTCGTGAGGCCGGCCGACTGCACGGCCGTCGCGGACGCGATCGTGCGCGTGTTCATCGCCGAGGCGGACCGCACGGACCGGGCCAAGGCGCGGCTCAAATACGTGCTCGATCGGCTCGGCTTCGAGACGTTCCTCGCGAAGGTCGAGGCGGTGCTGGGCCGCCGGCTCGATCGGGTCGATGCGGCGCAGGTCGCGCCGCGCCCGGCGACCGACCGCATGGGCCATCTCGGCGTGCATCCGCAGCGGCAGATCGACCGTGTCTATGTGGGCGTGGTCGTCCTGGTGGGACGTCTCACGGTGGACCAGGTCCGCGGTCTCGCCGCGATCGCGCGGGATCTCGGCGACGGCGATATCCGATTGACGGTCTGGCAGAACCTGATCATCTCCGGCGTCGCGGCCGAGCGCGCCGGCGACGTGGAGCGACGCCTCGCCGACCTGGGGCTGTCGGCGCAGCCGAGCTCGATACGGGCGGGCCTCGTCGCCTGCACGGGGATGACCGGCTGCAAGTTCGCCAACGCCCACACCAAGGAGCACGCGCTGAAGATTGCCGATCACGTCGAGGGGCGGCTCGCACTCGACGCGCCGGTCAACATCCATCTCACCGGCTGTCCGAACTCCTGCGCCCAGCACTATATCGGCGACATCGGATTGATCGGCGTGAAGGTGCCGGTCGGCGACGACGGTGACACGGTGGAAGGCTACGACATCGTGGTCGGCGGCGGCTTCGCCGAGAACGCCGCGATCGGCCGCGTGCTATGGAGCGGCGTTCGCGCCGATGCGGCCGCCGATCACGTCGAGGCGCTGCTGCGGGCTTATCTGGACGGCCGCCGCGGACCCGCCGAGACCTTTCAGCAGTTCACGCTGAGGACGGGCATCGATCACCTGAAATCCCTGGCGCCGCGCGAGGTGCGCGCCCTGGAGGCCGTCGAATGAACGCATCCGTGCAACCACCGTCCGTCTACGTGCTGCCCGAGACGGCGCCGTTCTCGGCCGAGCAGCGCGCATGGCTCGGCGGCTTCTTCGCCACGCTCGCGGCTCCGGGTGCACCGCTGCCCGTCGCGGCCCCGGACGGCGCCGGCGCGTCCATGGGTTCGGCCCTCGCCGACAACGACGACGCACCCTGGCACGATCCCGCCCTGCCGCTCGCCGAGCGCCAGAAACTCGCCGAGGATCGTCCCCTGGCGCCGCGCCTGATGGCGGCGATGGCGCAGCAGGACTGCGGCCAGTGCGGCTACACCTGCGCGGCCTATGCGAACGCGCTGTTCACCGGTGCCGAGGCGCGGCTCAATCTGTGCGCGCCGGGCGGCAAGGAGACGTTTCGCGCCGTGAAGGCGCTCGCCGCCGAGATCGGTGGTGCCACGACGAGCGCGTCGCCGTCGCTCGCCTCGACCGTGATCGAGAACACCGTGATCGAGACCGCCCCCGCGGCGCCGGCCGCGCGCGGTTTTTCCCGCGAAGCGCCCGTCGAGGCGGTGCTGGTCGGCCGTCGCCGTCTCAACGGTCCCGGCTCCGAGAAAGAGACGTTCCACGTCGATCTCGATCTGTCGGAGAGCGGCGTGACCTACACGGTCGGCGACAGCCTCGGCGTGCTCGCGAAGAACGCCCCGGGCCTGGTCGATGCGGTGATCGCGCAGCTCGGCGCGCGGCCCGAGGGGCTCGTCGCCGGCAAGCCGCTGTTCGAGGTGCTCACGAACGACGTGTCGCTCGGCGCCGCGCCCGATGCGTTGTTCCAGCTCTTCTCCTATGTGACCGGTGGGGCGCTGCGCCGAAAGGCGCGGGCGCTCGCCGCCGGCGAGGATCCGGACGGCGACGCCGCGACGCTGGACGTGCTCGCGGCGCTGATGAAGTTCGGCGTGCGCCCGTCCGCCGAGGCCTTCGTCGAGGCGCTCGATCCGCTGCAGCCGCGGCTCTACTCGATCTCGTCGTCGCCGAAGGCCGATCCGGGTCGCGTCTCGCTCACGGTCGACGCCGTGCGCTACACCGTGAACCGTCGCGGCCGCTTCGGCGTCGCCTCGACCTATCTGGGCGAGCGCCTCGCGATCGGGGCGCGGGTTCCGGTCTACGTCCAGCGGGCGCACGGCTTCGGCGTCCCGCAGGATCCGGCGACGCCGCTGATCATGATCGGCCCGGGCACCGGCATCGCGCCGTTCCGGGCCTTCCTGCAGGAACGCGCCGCGACCGGCGCGCCGGGGAAGAACTGGCTGTTCTTCGGCCACCAGCGACGTGATCACGACTTCTTCTACGAGGACGAGTTGAACACGCTCAAGGACGCCGGCGTGTTGACCCGGCTGTCGCTCGCCTGGTCACGGGACGGAGCCGAGAAGTTCTACGTGCAGGATCGCATGCGCGAGGTCGGGTCCGAGCTGTACGCCTGGCTCGAGGAGGGCGCGCAGGTCGCGGTCTGCGGCGACGCCAAGCGGATGGCCAAGGACGTCGAGCGCGCGCTGGTCGACATCGTCGAGCGGCACGGCGGCAGGACGGCTGACGCCGCCGTCGCCTACGTGGCCGCGCTGAAGAAGGCCGGTCGCTATCAGGCCGACGTGTATTGAGGGCGCTCGCCATGGCCTTCGGGACTGCGTCCGTGCGAACCACCTGCCCGTATTGCGGCGTCGGCTGCGGCGTCGTCGCCACGCCGGACGGGCAGGGCGGTCTCGCGATCGCGGGCGATCCCGCGCATCCGGCCAACTTCGGCCGGCTGTGCTCGAAGGGGGCCGCGCTCGGCGAGACGCTCGGCCTGTCGACCCGGCTCCTGCATCCCGTCGTGGACGGAAAGCAGGTCGACTGGGCCACGGCGCTCGATGCCGTCGCGTCCCGCCTCACCGAGGTGATCACGACACACGGCCGCGAGAGCGTCGCCTTCTATCTCTCGGGTCAGCTCCTCACCGAGGACTATTACGTCGCCAACAAGCTGGCGAAGGGCTTTCTCGGAACGCCGCATGTCGACACCAACTCGCGGCTGTGCATGGCGTCCTCGGTCGCCGGCCATCGCCGCAGCTTCGGCGCCGACGTGGTGCCGGGCTGCTACGCCGATCTGGACGAGGCCGATCTGATCGTGCTGGTCGGATCGAACGCGGCGTGGTGTCACCCGGTCTTGTTCCAGCGCATCGTCGCGGCGCGCCGCGCCCGCGGCACGCGGCTGATCGTGGTCGATCCACGCCGCACCGCGACGGCCGAGGAGGCCGACCGGCATCTCGCGATCGCACCCGGTCAGGACACGGTGTTGTTCGCCCATCTCCTGACGCAGCTCGCCGATACCGATGCGCTCGACCGGGCGTTCATCGAGACGCACACGACCGGCTTCGGCGAGACGCTCGCCCGCGCCCGCGAGATCGCACCGTCGCTCGCCGCCACGGCCACTCGCACAGGCCTGTCCGAGGCCGAGGTGAGCGAGTTCGTCGGCGCTTGGCGCGACACCGATAAGGTCGTGACCGTCTATTCGCAGGGCGTGAACCAGTCGGCGCAGGGCACCGACAAGGTGACCAGCATCGTCGCCTGCCATCTCGCCACCGGGCGTATCGGAAAGCCCGGCACCGGGCCGCTGTCGTTCACCGGACAGCCGAACGCGATGGGCGGCCGCGAGGTCGGCGGCCTCGCCAACATGCTGGCCGCACACATGGGCTTCGCGCCGGCCGAGGTCGATCGCGTGCGCCGCTTCTGGAACGCGCCGCACATCGTCACGGGCGAGGGGCTGAAGGCCGTCGACCTGTTCGACGCCGTCGCCGACGGTCGCATCAAGGCGCTGTGGGTGATGGGCACCAACCCGGCCGTGTCGCTGCCGCGTGCCGACGCGGTGCGGACGGCGCTGCAGACGCTCGATCTGCTTCTGGTCTCAGAAAACGTCGTGTCGAACGACACGCTCGGCGCCGGCGCCCATGTCAGGCTGCCGGCCGCCGCGTGGAGCGAGAAGGACGGCACCGTCACGAACTCCGAACGGCGCATCTCGCGCCAGCGCGCCGTGCTGCCACGGCCCGGCGAGGCGAAGCCGGACTGGTGGATCCTGTCGGGCGTCGCGGCGCGGCTCGGATACGGCGCCGCCTTCGCCTACACGTCGCCCGCTGCGATCTTTCGCGAGCACGCGGCGCTGTCCGGCTTCGAGAACGACGGGGCGCGCGCCTTCGACATCTCCGGCCTCGCCGATCTCGGCGACGAGGAATACGACGCGTTGGCGCCGATCCAGTGGCCGGTGCCGCGCGGGCAGCGCGAGGGCACGGTCCGGCTGTTCGGTGCCGGCGGGTTCGTCACGACCGACGGCCGCGCCCGCTTCGTGCCGGCCGCGATGCCGACGCTGGCCGCCGCGGTGTCGCCGCGTTATCCGCTTCGCCTCAACACCGGCCGTATCCGTGACCAGTGGCACACGATGACGCGCACCGGCCTGTCCCCGCGGCTCGGTGCGCATCGGCCCGAGCCCTTCGTCGAAGTGCATCCCGACGACGTCGCGCGCTTCGGCCTGTCTGACGGCGGCTTCGCAAAGGTCGAGACGGCGCACGGCGAGGCCGTCCTGCGCGTCGTCGCGACCGAGGTGGTGCGGTCCGGCGAGATCTTCGCGCCGATCCACTGGACCGCCGAGACGTCCTCGCACGGCCGCGTCGGACCTCTGGTCGCGGGGGCGACGGATCCGTATTCGGGCCAGCCCGAAGCGAAGGCGACGCCCGCGACCATGACACCGGTGACGATGCGGCGTGCCGGCTTCGCGCTCTCGCGCGGGCCGTTGTCGTTGCCGGACGGTCTGTGGTGGTCCCGCATCGCCGTCGCTGGAGGCTTCGCCTGGAGCCTCGCAAGCGACGCGCCGATCGAGGCGCTGGTGCCCGCGATCCGCGCGCTGTTCTCGGATTGCGAGTGCGCCGAGCTGCACGATCCGGCCCGCGACGTGATCAGGATCGCGGCGTTCGCGGACGCCCGGCTCGCCGGTGCCGTCTTCATCGGTCCGGCCGGGCAGGTACCGCGCTGGGAGACGCTGGCGCCGATGGTCGGCGAGGCCTTCGCGCCGGCGACGCGCCTCGCGCTGCTCTCGGGCCGCGCCCCCGACGGGGCGGCGGCATGCGGGCCGCTGGTCTGCGCGTGCTTCTCGGTCGGGCGCGATGCGATCCTCGCCGCGGTCGCGGCCGGCGCGACCGACACGGCTGCGATCGGCGCGGCCGTGATGGCCGGCACCAATTGCGGCTCGTGCCTGCCCGAGCTGAAGCGGCTTCTCGCGGAGGTGTCCCGTGCCGCAGCCTGATCGCCACCCGGAGGAAACGCACGCCGGCGGCCTCGCGCCGCTCGCCGTGCTGCCCGTGTTCGTGCCGCTGCGCGGACAGCGGGCCGTCGTGATCGGCGGCTCGGCCGGGGCGGCCTGGAAGGCGCGGCTGCTCGCTTCGGCCGGGGCGCTCGTCGACGTGATCGCCGAAGCGATGTCCGACGAGATGCGCGCCGCGCCGCAGTCGGTGCCGGACGGCGCCGTCGCGCTCCACGCGCGCGCCTGGCGGCCCGAAGACTTCGAGGGGGCGCGCGTCGTCGTCGTCGCGCTGGAGGACGAGGCGGATGCGCAGGCGGCTGTCGCGGCGGCGCGTCGCGCCGGCGCCATCGTCAACGCGGTCGATCGGCCGCATCTGTGCGACGTGCAGTTCGGCGCCATCGTCAACCGCTCGCCGCTGGTGGTCGGCATCTCGACCGACGGGGCCGCGCCGGTGCTCGCCCAGACGCTGCGCTCGAAGATCGAGGCGCTGATCCCGGTCGGCCTCGCGCGCTGGCTCGACGCCGCCAAGACGTGGCGGGCCGAGGTCGCCGACCGCGTCGCCTCGATGACGGCGCGTCGTGGCTTCTGGCAGCGCTTCGCCGACCGCGCCTTCCACGAGCCGGATCGCAGCCCGACGCGCGACGACCTCGACGAACTGCTCGCCGGCGGCGCCGGCGAAGGGGAGGGGACCATCACGCTGGTCGGCGCCGGCCCGGGCGATCCGGAGCTGATGACGCTCGCGGCCGTGCGGGCGCTGCGCAGCGCCGACGTGGTGCTCTACGACGATCTCGTCGCACCCGAGGTGCTCGCCTTCGCGCGGCGGGAGGCCCGCACGCTGCTCGTCGGCAAGACCGGGCATCGCCCCTCCTGCCGGCAGGACGACATCAATGCCCTGATGGTCGGCCTCGCCCGGCGCGGCAAGCGCGTGGTGCGGCTGAAGAGCGGCGACCCCGGGGTGTTCGGCCGTGCCGGCGAGGAGATCGCGGCGGCGCGCGCCGCCGGGATCGCGATTTCCGTGGTGCCGGGCGTCACGGTCGCACAGGGCGCCGCGGCCGGACTTTCCGTGTCGCTCACCGCCCGCGGCGTGGCGCGCCGCGTTCAGTACGTCACGGGCCACGATCGCGATGCCCGGCTGCCCGACGATGTGGACGGCACGACGCTGGCCGATCCGTCCGTCACCACCGTCGTCTACATGCCACGTAAGACCTTGCCGGCCTTGGTCGCCCGGGCACTCGCCGCCGGCCTGCCGCCGACCACACCGGCCGTCGCCATCGTGAACGCGACCCGGACCGACGAACGTGACGTGATCACGAGCGTTGCCGGTCTGCTGCGCGCCGTCGAGGCCCTGCCGTCCGGGCCGTGTGTCGTGATGATCGGGGAGGCGATGCGCGCGGCGGTATCGCGCAGCCTCGCCGACGACGTGAGCCAGCATTCCGCCCGCGCGCCGGCCTGCATGACGGCCATGCGGAAATCCGCCGCGGTGCGCGTCTGATCACGTCCGATCACAACGCCAGGGTGGTCGGAGCGGTCCCGCAGGGGCGTCGCGTTTACGATTTTCGCGACGGCGTGGACCCGCCGAAATGCCACGGGCCGTTGCATGTTTCCATGTTCGCGACAGCTTCGCGACGCTGCAACCGGTAACGCCTCGGCCACGGGTCGAGACGAACTCTAAACGATGTTTATCGGGTCTTTATTAGTAAGTACCAATTACCCAGGCTATCACCTGTTAAGTCTGGCTTAAAACCGGACCGGGTACGTTCCGTGGCGGAAAGCCGAGAGAGGGCAATGCGATAAGCGCGTGGCCCGGTGATCGCCACAGGTGTGTGACGTGATTAGTAACAACCTGAATGTCGTCCCGGAGGTCGCGGTCGTCGACCTCGCCGGTGCGCAGACGGTCCGCACCATCGCGGCCGCGCACGAGCGGCTCCGGGCCGAGCTCGGTCGTGCCGACGCGGTGCAGATCCGGCTCGACGACGTCTCCGAATTCGACCTCTCGCTCGTCCAGCTCGTCCTCGCCGCCCGGCGCAGCGCACGAGCGGCCGGCAAGTCTCTCCACCTCGCCGCGCCCGTCGGGGGGGCGCTCCTCCGCGCTCTCGACCGCGCCGGCTTCCTCGCCGTCGATCCCGCCGACCCGTGCGGCGGCTCCGCGTTCTGGCTGCAAGCAACGGATCATCCATGAGCAAGACCATTCTCAACGTCGACGACTCCGCCAGCGTGCGCCAGATGGTGCAGCTCACGCTGCAGGGAGCCGGATACCGCGTGCTCCAGGCGAACGACGGCGCCGACGGCCTCGCCAAGGCGAAGGCCAATCCGGTCGACATGATCGTGACGGACCTCAACATGCCGGTGATGAACGGCCTCGCGCTGATCCGCGAGCTGCGCAAGCTGCCGAGCTATCGCGGTGTGCCGATCCTGTTCCTCACCACCGAGTCCGACGCCAACGTGAAGAAGGAGGCCAAGGAGGCGGGCGCCACCGGCTGGATCACCAAGCCGTTCCAGCAGGAGCAGCTCGTCGCCGTGGTCAGGAAGGTTCTCGGCGCATGACCATCGTCGATGCAGCGGACACGTTCCGCCAGGAAGCCCAGGAGCTCCTGGAGCAGCTCGAGCACACGCTCCTCGACCTCGAGCACCGGCCCGGCGACGCCGATCTGATCGACGCCGCCTTCCGGGCGCTCCATACGTTGAAAGGCTCGGGCGCGATGTTCGGTTTCGACCGGCTCGCCGCCTTCACGCATCACGTCGAGAGCGCGTTCGATCGTGTCCGCAAGGGCGAAGTGGCGGCGACGGCCGAGCTGATCGCGCTCACCCTCCATGCGAAGGATCAGATGCGGCGCCTGATCGAGGCGCCGGCCGAGGCCGACGAGGCGGCCAGCGACACGATTCTCCGCGGGCTCCACCTGATTCTCGCGAACGGGCCGGCGAACGGCGCTCCCCACGCCGTCGTGCCCGGCGCGACCCGGCCGGCCGCCGCGGCCGCGGCGGCCGAGCAGACGTTCCGCGTGACCTTCCGCCTGCCCAAGGGTGCGATGGCGACCGGCACCAATCCGCTCCTGCTGATCGAGGATCTTCATTCGCTCGGCACCGCGACCGTGGTGGCGCGCACCGGCGACGTTCCCGCGCTCGACGAGATCGACCCGCTCGATTGTCACGTCGGCTGGGAGGTGCTGCTCACCACGGCGAGGCCGCGCGACGCGATCGAGGAGGTGTTCATGTTCCTCCTCGACGACATGGAGCTGAGCATCGTGCCGGTCGCCGCGGACGCCGCTGCGGCTTCGGCGCCTGCCGTGTCGAGCGACGTGCCGGTCCTGTCGGACCCGGCGACCGCCTGGAACTCCCTCGACAAGCGCGCCGCCGCCGCGGCTCACGGCGAACCTTGCCCCGAGACCCGCTCCGCGTCGCCGCCCGCGGCGTCCGCTCCGGCCGCTCCGGCCGCTGCGACCGCTGCGACTGCTGCGACCGCACCTGCCGCTGCGGCCGCAGCGGGCCAGACCGCGTCCGGAACGGCTTCGGCCGCGTCCGCCGGACGCCACGGCACCGGCAGCATCCGGGTGCCGGCGGAGCGGCTGGACGAGCTGATGGACCGGGTGGGCGAGCTCGTCATCGCCCAGTCGCGGCTCAAGCAGATCGCCGCAGCCTCGCTCGATCCGCAGGTGAAGTCCGTCACCGAAGAGATCGAGCGCCTCGCCCGCGAGCTGCAGGACACCACCATGGGTGTCCGCATGATGCCGATCGGCTCGCTGTTCGGTCGCTTTCGCCGCCTCGTCCACGACCTCTCGCGCGATCTCGGCAAGGACATCGAGCTGATCACCTCGGGCGAGGAGACCGAGCTCGACAAGACCGTGATCGAGCGGCTCGCCGATCCGCTCGTCCATCTCATCCGCAACGCCGCCGACCACGGCCTCGAGCCGCGCGACGGCCGCGCCGCCGCCGGCAAGCCGGCGACCGGTCGCGTCTCGCTCACCGCGCGTCACGCCGGCGCCGCCGTGCTGATCTCGGTCGGCGACGACGGCCGCGGGCTCGACCGTGACCGTATCCAGGCGCGCGCCGAGGAGAACGGCCTGATCGCGCCGGGCGCTCGGCTCGCCGACGAGGAGCTGTTCAAGATCATCTTCGCGCCGGGGTTCTCGACGGCCCGCGAGGTGACGAGCCTGTCCGGCCGCGGCGTCGGCATGGACGTGGTGAAGCGCACCATCGACGATCTGCGCGGCTCGATCGACGTGAGGAGCACGCCGGGCCAAGGCTCCGAGGTGACGCTGCGTCTGCCGCTCACGCTCGCGATCATCGACGGCCTCCTGGTGCGGGTCGGGAAGGGCCGCTACGTCATCCCGCTCGGCGCCGTCGAAGAGTGCGTCGAGCTCACGCCGGAGGACGATCTGCGCGCCAAGGGCCGCTGCTTCCTCAACATCCGTGGCGACCTCGTTCCCTATATCCGACTGCGCGAGCAGTTCGCCTCGCGGCTGCCGCCCGATCCTTATCAGAAGGTCGTCATCGTCTCGGCCGGCGGCTTCCGGGTCGGGCTCGTCGTCGATCAGGTGATCGGCGACCATCAGACCGTCATCAAGTCGCTGTCGCGGCTTCACGCCGGCATCGGGGTGTTCTCCGGTGCCACCATCCTGGGCGACGGCAGTGTCGCCCTGATCCTCGACGTGCCGCAGCTCGTCGCCGACGGGCAGGCCACCGAGGAGCGGCTCAAGGCCGCGAGCTGAGCCGCGAAAGACAACGCCATGAACCGCTTCGAAACGTCCGATCACGATGCCGGCCGACCCCTCGAGGTGCTGACCCTGGATTTGCAGGGCCAGACCTTCGCCCTCGAGGCGTCCCAGGTGCGCGAGATCCTCGATCTCGTGCCGGTCACCGAGGTGCCCGGGAGCGAGCCCTTCGTCAACGGTCTGATCAACGTGCGCGGCAAGGTCGTGCCGCTCGCCGATCTGCGCCTGAAGTTCGGCATGGAGCCGGCGCCCGACACGATCGACACCCGCATCGTCGTCACCGAGATCGAGATCGACCGGGTGCCGACCGTGATCGGCATCCGGGCCGACAAGGTCCACGAGGTGACCGAGCTCGCCGCCTCGGCCCTGGAGGACGTGCCGCGCGTCGGCACCCGCTGGCGGCAGGACTACATCCGCTTCATCGGCAAGCGCGGCGACGACTTCATCGTCGTTCCCGATCTCGCCCGCATTCTCTCGCCGTCGTCCGCCGAACCGGCTCTCGACGCAACCAAGTCAGAGCGACGACCGACCTGTACGCCGGCCGCGCGTTCAGGAGACCTGTGATGCGCTTCACCATCAAGCTCAAATTGGCGCTCGCCTTCGCCGTGGTGATCGTCCTGTCGGGCGTCACGGCCTGGCTCGGCATCTCGAATCTCGCCACGCTCGACGCGACGCTCACGCGGGTCGTCGACGTACCTGTCCAACGCCTCGCCTTCTCGCTCGAGATGAATACCTCGCTCGTCTCGATCGTCCGGTCCGAGCAGAACATGCTGATGGCCGAGACCAAGGACGAGATCCTGCGCTATGGCAACGAGCTCGTTCAGGAGCGGCAGGCGCTCATGGCGCGTATCGACAAGGCCGACGAGACGGCCGCGGCGCAATACAAGTCGATCTGGGCCAACAATCGGAGCCTGCTGAATCAGATCGGAGCACTTCAGGACAAGATCCGTGGTCTGGTCGATCAGGGCGCCCGTGATCAGGCTCGGGCGATATCGACCGGCGAACGGCGCAAGCTGACGGCCGATCTCCAGAAGCAGTTCGAGCGCGGCGCCGACATCAATCGCGGCCTGCTGGAGGACGCCAAGAAGGCCGCGAACGCGCAGTACGAGGGCGCCCGCGATCTGATGCTCGGCGTCGTCGGGGTTTCGCTTCTGTTCGCCGCCGTGATCGCCGTCTGGATGGCGACGAGCATCAGCCGCAGCCTCGCCAGGGCCGGGGCGCTCGCCCAGGCGGTCGCCGCCGGCGACCTCACCCGCACGGTCGATGTGACATCCAAGGACGAGATCGGCGATCTGATCGGCCACGTCAACGTCATGGTGGCGAAGCTGCGGCAGGTCGTCGCCGAAGCGCTCGCCGCCGCCGACAACGTCTCGGCCGGCAGCCAGGAGCTGTCGTCGAGCGCCGAGGAGCTGTCGGAAGGCGCGACCGAGCAGGCGGCGTCCGCCGAGGAGGCGTCGTCCTCGATGGAGGAGA
>NZ_JBHUIW010000031.1:0-49810 GCF_042682915.1 Rhodoplanes azumiensis
CGCCACCAACCGAGGCTCGCCGCATAAAGCACAATCCGTGCCGGACAGCCGTGGGACAAGCCCGGCCATGACGAGTCTGGACTCGAGACGCATGGCCTGCGTGTAGACGCTGCTTCGCCTACTCGGCCGCCTGCATCTGCTCGGCCCGGAAGGCGGCGCGCAGCGTGTCGATGGGGGCGAGGCCCGTGGCCGTCTCGACGTGCCAGAAGGTCCAGCCGTTGCAGGCGTCGAGGCCTTGCGCGAGGGCGCCGATGCGGTGGATCGAGCCAACCGTGTCGCCGAGGCTGACGGCGCCGTCGGCCCGCACCAGCGCGGTGACGCGGCGCTTGGCGTCGGTGAGCGTGGTGCCGGGCGACACCATGCCGCGCTCGATCAGCGCCGCGAACGGCACCCGCGGCGCCTCGCGGGCGGTCTGGAACGGCGCGACGCTCGCGGCCGGCAGCGGCAGCACGGAATCGATGCGGTCCCGCGCGGCGGTCGCGTAGACGCTGTCGCGCTCGACGCCGACGAAGCGGCGACCGAGCTTCTTGGCCACCGCGCCCGTGGTGCCGGTGCCGCAGAACGGATCGAGCACCAGGTCGTCGGGTCGCGACGAGGAGAGAATCACGCGGGCGAGCAGCGCCTCCGGCTTCTGGGTCGGATGCAGCTTCTTGCCGTTGCCGTCCTTCAGGCGTTCCTCGCCCGTGCACAACGCGAGCGTCCAGTCGGAGCGGACCTGGACGTCCTCGTTGCCGGCCTTCAGGGCCTCGTAATTGAACGTGTAGTTCTTGGCGTTCGGCTCGCGCGCCGCCCAGATCATGGTCTCGTGCGCGTTGGTGAACCGACGCCCGCGGAAGTTCGGCATCGGGTTCGACTTGCGCCAGATCACGTCGTTGAGGATCCAGAAGCCCAGATCCTGGAGGATCGTGCCGACCCGGAAGATGTTGTGATACGAGCCGATCACCCACAGGGTCGCGGACGGCTTCATGACGCGGCGCGCGGCGAGCAGCCAGGCGCGGGTGAAGTCGTCGTAGGCCGAGAAGCTCTCGAACTTGTCCCAGGCGTCGTCGACCGCGTCGACGCGCGAATCGTCGGGACGCTTGAGGTCGCCCTGGAGCTGGAGATTGTAGGGCGGATCGGCGAAGACCAGATCGACCGACGCGGCCGGGAGCTTCGCCATCTCGGCCACGCAATCGCCCGTGAGGACACGGAACGAGGGGGCCGGGCGGGGAGTTGAGCGGGGCGTCCTGACGGACGCCCCGCGACGCGTAACACCCATGACTCGGTACTCTACTTGAGCGACGCGGTCGGCGACGCGAGACCTTCAACCGACCCCAGGAATGTCGCCGACCAAGGTAAAAATCGACTTAACCGGGCCCCCGGACTGGCGCCGAAAATCGTCATGGACCATATTCTCGCCAGGCCCGCGGGCGCCCCCTCCGGACGGACGTGTCCGTCCGGATATCCGGCCCGGTTTCCTCCCCTCGCGCGACGGGCCGCGCGACGACGTGCCGCCACGTGCGACGGAGCAGAACCGATGCGCTGGGACAACCTGCCTGAGAGCAACAATGTCGAGGATCGCCGCGGCGACGACGGCGGCGGCCGCGGCGGCTTCCCGATGGGCATGGGCGGCGGCGGCGGGCTCGGCATCGGCACCATCGTGGTGCTCGGCCTGCTCGGCTGGTTCCTCGGCATCGATCCGCGCATCCTGATCGGCGGCGCCGAGATGATGGGCGCGGGCAGCCAGCGCGAGACGCCGGCGCAGTCGCAGCAATCGGGCCCGCGCGGCAGCCCGACCGACGAGATGGGCAAATTCGTCTCCCGCGTCCTCGGCAGCACCGAGGTGCAGTGGAAGGAGATCTTCGCCAAGGACGGCAAGACCTATCGGGCGCCCGTGCTGGTCCTCTACAACGAGGTGACCAACCAGGCCTGCGGCGGCGTCGCGCAGGCCGCGATGGGGCCGTTCTACTGCCCGGCCGACAAGAAGATCTATCTCGACACGTCGTTCTTCCGCGAGATCGAGCGCCGCTTCAAGGGCTGCGACGTCGGCTCCAAGTCGTGCCAGTTCGCCCAGGCCTACGTGATCGCCCACGAGGTCGGGCATCACGTCCAGAACCTGCTCGGCATCCTGCCCAAGGTGCAGGAGATGCAGCAGGGCCTGAGCAAGGTGGAGGCCAACAAGCTGCAGGTGCGGGTCGAGCTGCAGGCCGACTGTTTCGCCGGCGTGTGGGCCAACAAGTCCGACCAGCGCTGGAACCTGATCGAGCCCGGCGACGTCGAGGCGGCGATGCGCACGGCCGCCGCGATCGGCGACGACAAGCTGCAGATGCAGGCGCGCGGCCGCGTGGTGCCGGACAGCTTCACGCACGGGTCGTCGGCGCAGCGCCAGCGCTGGTTCGACATCGGTTTGAAGCAGGGCTCGGTTGCGGCGTGCAACACGTTCAAGGCGCAGACTTTGTGATACGACACGGCGTGCTTCCGGCGGGCCGCGCGACGAAGCACGTCGTTTCCGACGCATGTCGCGTCGCGGGTGGGCCTGCCTTCAAACGAGGACAGGCCATGATCGTCGAGTTCGTCACCTTCGAATCACCGAAGGGCTGGGACCGCGCGAAGGTGCTCGCCGACGCCGAGACCACGATCCCCAAGTGGAGCGCCAACCAGGAGCTTCTGCGCAAGCACTTCCTGCTCGGCGTCGGCGAGGCGGAAGGCACCGGCGGCGGCATCTACATCTGGCCGTCGATCGCGGCGGCGCAGCGCGCCCATGACGACGCCTGGCGCGAAGGCATCAAGACGCGCACCGGTGGCTATCCGACGGTCCGCTATTTCGACCTGATGCTGCTGATCGACAACGAGCAGGGCCGCGTCACCGCCTGGGACGAGACCGGCGCGCCGCACGACCGCACGCCCGCGAAGGCGTGAGCGTTCCATTGCCGTCATTCCGGAGCGCGGACCGTCAGGTTCGCGAGCCCGGAATCCATATCCCCGGTGACGGTGGCTTACGCCCGCCGAGACAGGGCGTATGGATCCCGGGCTCGCGGGCCTTGCCCGCGCCCCGGGACGACCGAGGCACGTCGGAAAGGCTCCGCCCCCACCCCGCCGATTGACGCCCGCCGGGGCGGACGCCATCGTGCCGGCGGCGGCCGGCGCGCACAGGACGCGGGCTGCGACGAATTCGGAGATCCGCATGCCCGGCCTCGACGACTCGCGCCAGTTCGTGCCGCTGAAGATCGCGGTGCTGACCGTGTCCGACACCCGCACGCCCGAGGACGACAAGTCCGGCAACACGCTGGTGGAGCGGATCACGGCGGCCGGCCACACGCTGGCGGCACGCGGCATCGTGGTCGACGACGTCGCGGCGATCCGCAGCCGGGTCGAGACCTGGATCGCCGATCCGGAGATCGACGTGGTGATCACCACGGGCGGCACCGGCTTCACCGGCCGCGACGTCACCCCGGAGGCGGTCGAGCCGCTGTTCGAGAAGCGCATGGACGCCTTCTCGAGCCTGTTCCTGCTGGTCAGCTTCCAGAAGATCGGCACCTCGGCGATCCAGACGCGGGCGACCGCCGGGGTCGCGCGGGCGACCTACATCTTCTGCCTGCCGGGCTCGCCGGGCGCCTGCAAGGACGCCTGGGACAACATCCTGGTGCACCAGCTCGACTACCGCTACCGGCCGTGCAACTTCGTCGAGATCATGCCGCGCCTCGACGAGCACCTGCGCCGCCCGAAGGCCAAGGGCGCGACGGTTTAGGGCGGGCGGTTTATTCCGTCATGGCCGGGCTCGTCCCGGCCATCCACGCTCTTCCGCACCGAGCGTCAGCAAAGACGTGGATGCCCGCGACGCGCGCGGACATGACGGCTCAGCGCGGCGGCTCGACGCTCAAGCCGAGCGCCAGCTCCCACGTCTCCCCCAGCAGCGCGTGACCGAACACGCAGTGCGGCTCCTGTTTCACCAGCCCGAAGCCGAGCGACGCATAGAGGCCGCGCGCCTCGACCAGGATGCTCTGCGTCCACAGCGTGATTTTCGCGTAACCGCGCGCGCGTGCGAAATCGATGCAGGCCTCGACCAGGCGGCGGCCGAGGCCGAGGCCGCGGGCCTCCGGCACGACCAGGATCAGCCGCAGCTTGGCGACGCCGTCGCCGCCGTTCACCAGGACCGCGCTGCCGACCGGCACGCCGTCGCGCTCGGCGATGAAGCAGACCTCACGCGCCGCGTCGAAGCTGCGCAGGAACTCCGCGACGATCTCGGCGACCAGAGTCTCGAAGCCTGTGCCCCAGCCGTATTCGGCGGCGTAGCAGCGCGCGTGGCTCGCCAGCACGAAGCCCATGTCGCCGGCGCGGTGGGGCCGCAGCAGAACGGCCGGCGGCGCCTCGCCTTGCGTCACCAGGGTCTCGATGGTGCGCATCGCCGCCACGAGGCGTTGCTGCGCCTCCTCGGGCAGCGTCGTCAGCAACGCGGCGACCTGGTCCTCGGCGCGGCGGACCAGATCCGCGAAGGCCGCGGCACCGTCCGCCGTCAGCGACAACAGGCTCTGCCGCGCGTCCTGCGCCGAGGGGCGCCGGACGACCAGACCGGCCGCCTCGAACTTCTTCAGGATGCGGCTGAGATAGCCGTGGTCGAGGCCGAGCGTCGCAGCGACCGCGGTCGCCGTGGTGCCGGGCACCGCCGTGCCGGCTCGATCGGCGACCGGCGTTCCGGCGTTGGCGAGCTCGTAGATCACCCGCGCCTCGGTGAGCGAGAACGGCGTGTCGACGAGCCCGTCCTGGAGCAGCCCGAGGCTTCGGGTGTAGGCGCGGTTGAAGCGCCGCACGGCGTCGAGCCGGGCGGCCGGCGGCCGTGAGGTCGCGAGGGCGGGTTCGGGAGATGCAAGCGACATGACGTGACGATCCGGCAGGCGGGCTGGGACACAGTCACGCATATCGTTGACAAAGTCAACTATCAGCCGGGCAACTCTGCCCCCGTGATCCCGCTGCGCAGCCGAATCAACCGTCGCCGGCCGATCCGGCCGAGCAGCGCGGCCTCCGGCGCGTCGCCGTCCGGGTGACCGCCGAGCGTGTCGTAGAAGCGCCGGCCGATCAGCAGGCCCTGGTCCGGCGACGGCTGCCGCCGCACCGCCTCGCGCAGCAGCGCCATGGCCTGGCCGCCGAGCGACGGGCTCGCCCCGGCCGGCTCGGTGCGGAACACGGCGCCCATGTCGAGCCTGCCGTGCCGCTCCAGATCCTCGACGACCCGGATCGCCTCCTCGGCCCAGGCCGGGTCGGGCATCGCGCCGGGCCGCAGGAACATCAGCCACGACGCCCGCGCCGCAGCGGCGGCGGCGCGCAGCCGCGCCGCCAGCGGGGCGCTCGACACCAGCGTGGTGCAGCCGGCGATCTCGGCCACCTTGGTGGTCTCGTCCTGCGAGCCGGCGTCGGCGACGATCACCTCGCGCACCGCGCCGGCCACGGCCGCGCCGACCAGCACGGCGAGCGTGCGTACCAGCGCCCGCTCGCAATCGCGGGTCGGAATGACGACGCTCAGCATGACCCTCGTGCCCTTTGTCCGGCACCCACTATACGGACGCGCCACCGGAATTTCGATCGCTTCGCGACACTTTCCGCACCCGGGTGTGGCAACCATCACGGTTAATTGTTCTTGTTATGTTCTCTTTCGCGGCTTATAGTCCTCTCCATGAGCGCAGCATCCGCCCTTCGCCGCCGGCCCGATCCGGCCCGCATCGACGCCCGCCTGGGCGCCGAGGCCGCCCTCCGTCAGGTCCATCCGAGCCAGGGTCATCCGAGCCAGGTCCATCCGAGCCAGGCCCATGCGGATCAGGTCCATCCGAGCGGCCTCCCCGGTCCCAGCGCCGTCGCCGCCGAGCGTCGGCGCGGCCGCGGGGCGGTCACCAACGCGTCCGGCCGCTTCGAGCCGGTCGCTCGCGTCGCCTTCGACGACGGCTGGGAGAGCCTGGAGGCGCTGCCGCCCTTCGCCACCACGGTGACCACCGACACGGCCCGCAAGGTGATCACCCGCAACGAATCGCCCGACATCTCGTTCGACCGCTCGATCAACCCGTATCGCGGCTGCGAGCACGGCTGCGTCTACTGCTTCGCCCGGCCGACCCACGCCTATCTGGGCCTGTCGCCCGGGCTCGACTTCGAATCGAAGCTGTTCATGAAGCCGGACGCGCCCGAGCTCCTGGAGCGCGAGCTCGCCGCCAAGGGCTACGTGCCGAAGACCATCGCGATCGGCACCAACACCGACCCGTATCAGCCGATCGAGCGCAAGACCGGGCTGATGCGGCGCATCCTGGAGGTGCTGGAGAACGCCGGGCACCCGGTCGGCATCGTCACCAAGTCGGATCTGATCCTTCGAGATCTCGACATTCTCGCGCGGATGGCCGAGCGCAAGCTCGTCCGCGTCGCCCTGTCGGTCACGACGCTGGATGCAAAGCTGTCGCGCCTGATGGAGCCGCGGGCGCCGACGCCGGCGCGCCGGCTCGCGGCGCTGCGCGGCCTCGCCGCGGCCGGCGTGCCGGCCACCGTGATGGTGGCGCCGCTGGTGCCGGCCATCAACGACACCGAGATCGAGCGCATCCTCGACGCCGCCGCGGCGGCCGGCGCCGAGGGCGCCGGCTACGTGCTGCTGCGGCTGCCGCGCGAGGTACGCGACATTTTTCGCGAATGGCTGGTGACGCATTTCCCCGACCGCGAGCGGCACGTCTTCACGCTGATCCGCCAGATGCGCGGCGGCAAGGACTACGACGCCGAGTTCGGCCGGCGCATGACCGGCTCCGGCCCCTATGCCTGGATGCTCGGCCGCCGCTTCGAGAAGGCCTGCGACCGCCTCGGCCTCAACCTGCGGCGCACCGCCCTGACGGTCGAGCACTTCGTGCCGTCGGCCCGGAAAACCGCGCAGCTCGAGCTGTTCTGAGAGGCGGCGGGTGCGCGGCCCGCATCACCGGACTGCCGTGCCGGGAATCATGGTCGTCGAACGACCGCGCGGCGATCTCCGGCTGTCGAGCTGCGGGACACCGCCTCCGGCCCGGGTGTCGTGCTTGCGATTCCGCGCATGCTCCGCCACCTTCGCGGCCCATGAGTCGCCGTCCCGCTCCCCGGTCCGCCGATCCGGCCCCGCCGCGCCTGCCGCTCGACGACGGGCCGGTGCGGCCGAGCTTCGAGCGCGAGCGCCGGGCGCACCGGCGCGGCCTGTGGCCGGTCGCCGGCTGCGACGAGGCCGGCCGTGGCCCGCTCGCCGGGCCCGTGGTGGCGGCCGCCGTCATCCTCGACCCGAAGCGCATCCCGCGCGGCCTCGACGACTCCAAGAAGCTCACGGCCGAGCGCCGCGCCGTGCTGTTCGAGCGCATCTGCGCGGTCGCCGAGGTCGGCGTCGCGATGGCGTCGCCAGCGCGCATCGACCGCGACAACATCCGCCAGGCGTCGCTGTGGGCGCTGGCGCGCGCCGTGAAGGCCCTGCCGCTCGCCCCGCGGCTCGTCTTCGTCGACGGCTGCGACCGCATCGACGCCGGCTGCGACTGCGAGGCGGTGGTGTCGGGCGACGCCCTGGTGCTGTCGATCGCGGCCGCCTCGATCATCGCCAAGGTGACGCGCGACCGGCTGATGGAGCAGGTCGGCGCGGCCTTCCCGGGCTACGGCTTCGAGCGCCACATGGGCTACGGCGTGCCCGAGCACCAGCGCGCGCTCGCCGCGCTGGGGGCGACGCCGCACCACCGCCGCTCCTTCGCGCCGGTGCGCGCGGTGTGCGGCGAGGCCGCCGCGGCCCGCGTCGATCCGCGCCGGGTCGCTTCCTAGACCCACCCGGGTTTGCTACGACGACGGCACGGCCGGCGTATCCGGACGGCCGAGGCGGCGCCGCGCGGAGCGGTCCCGTCCGCCACCCGTCCCGTCCGCGACCCGATCGCGTCCACACCAGAACCGCGCCGTATCGCCGCCGATGCTCCACGTCTCCCTGTTCGTCGAACTCCTGCGCGCCGATCCGCGCCTCGTGGTGTGGGCGGCCGCCCTCGTCCAGGCGACGCTGTGGTGGCTGGTGCCGACGCTGTTCTATGCGGCGCCGCCCGGCAACCTGCCGCTGATCATCGCGGTCGGCCACGAGTTCCAGCTCGGCTCCTACTGGGGCCCGCCGCTGGCGAGCTGGCTCGCCGAGATCGCCTTCGCGATCGCCGGCACGCCGGGCGTCTATCTGCTCTCTCAGGCCTGCGTGGTGGCGACCTATTGGGGCGTGTTCGCGCTCGGCCGCGCCATCGTCGGCGCCCAGCACGCCGCCATGGCCGTGCTGGTGATGGTCGGCATCGCGGTGCTGACCGTGCCGACGCCCGACTTCGGTCCGCCGATCCTCGCCATGCCGCTCACCGTCTTCGTCCTGCGCCACTACTGGCGGGTGATCGGCGAGGGGCGGCGCAGCGCCTGGTACGTGATGGCGATCGGTCTCGCGCTGCTGCTGCTCACCATGTATGCGGGCCTGATCCTGATCGCCGCCATCGCCGTGTTCACGGTGGCGAGCCGGCGCGGCCGCGAGATGCTGCTCGGCATCGAGCCGTGGGTGGCGCTGTTCCTGATCGGCGTGATCGTGCTGCCGCATTTCCTGTGGATCGACATGTCGGGCGTGTGGGGCGTGTGGACGGGCGCCCCCGGCGGCGCGATCGAGCCGCTGGAGAAGCTCGGGCAGCTTCTCGCCGGGCTGGTGCTCGCGCATCTCGGCGTCGGGCTCCTGTACCTGATCGCGGTCGGCCCGACGCCGCCGAAGGAGAAGTCGCCGACCTTCACGCGAAAACCGCTCACCGGGCTCGAGCGCCACTTCGTGCTGTTCTTCGCCGCCGCGCTGCCGCTCGGGGCGATTGTCGCCGGCGCCTTCATGGGCGACCGCGGGCCGATCGGCGGGCTCGGGCCCTATGTGGTGCTGTCCGGCCTCGCCATCGTGGTGCTGGCCGGCAACACCATCGTGCTGCAGCGGCAGGGGCTCACCAGCCTCGCCTGGACGCTCCTCCTCGTCGCCCCGCCCGCCATCGCGGCCGCCTCGGTCGCGGTGCTGCCGTTCGTCTCCAAGACCGACGTGCCGATCGGCCAGCCGGCCGCGGCGATCGGCGAGTTCTTCGGCGACCGGTTCGAGCGGCGCACCGGCAAGCCGCTGGCGATCGTCGCCGGCGAGCCGCGCCTCGCCAGCTTGGTCGCCATCGCGGCGCCGTCGCGGCCGAGCTTCTATTTCGACGCGGCACCCGACCGCACCCCCTGGGTGACGGGCGAGGAGCTGCGCCGGAAGGGGGCGATCGTGCTGTGGCCGACCACCGGCACCTCGACCACGGTGCCGCCCGACATCAAGGCGCGGTTTCCCGACCTCGTCGCCGAGGTGCCGCAGACCTTCACGCGCACCATCCAGGGCCGGCTGCCGCTGATGCGCATCGGCTGGGGCATGCTGCGGCCGCAGTGACGGCGTCGCCCGGCCGCCCGCTTCGACCGGCTGCCCCGGATCACTCCCGTGTGAAGTGACAATCTCGCCATAAATCCGCGCCAGGATTGCGCTTCCGGTGCAGACTGGTTAGCTCACCCCCGCGGCTCCGTGCGAGCCGTGCGAAACACCGCCCTATCCGAAGAGGAAGACCGTGCCCGTCACACGCCGCGAAGTCGTCACCAGCGCCACCTGCCTCGTCGCCGTCGCGGCGCTCGGCCTTCCCGTCACGGCCCGGGCTGCCGACACGGTCGACGTGACGGAGCTGATGAAGCCGAGCCCGCTCGGCGACGTCGCGATGGGCCATGTCTCGGCCCCCGTCACCATCGTCGAGTACGCCTCGATGACCTGCTCGCACTGCGCCCACTTCTCGCGCGACGTGCTGCCGAAGATCAAGGAGCGCTACATCGACACCGGGAAGGTGCGCTACATCCTGCGCGAGTTCCCGCTCGACCCGCTCGCCGCCGGGGCCTTCATGCTCGCCCGCTGCAGCGGCGACGACAAGTACTACCCGATCGTCGAGTCGCTGTTCAGCCAGTTCAACAAGTGGGTGGTGCAGAACCCGATCCCGCCGCTGCGCGAGATCTCCAAGCAGTTCGGCTACACCCAGCAGTCGTTCGACGCCTGCCTGCAGAACCAAGCCCTGCTCGACAAGCTGGAGGAGGTGCGCAAGCGCGGCTCGCAGACCTTCAACGTGCAGTCGACGCCGACCTTCTTCGTCAACGGCGAGCGCGTCGTCGGCGCCCTGCCGCTGGAGGAATTCGCCAAGGTCATCGACAAGTATCTGAAAGCCTGACAACGACTTGACCTCGCCCCGCCGGCGCGGGGCGAGGGTCCGGCACGCTGTTCCGAGCCGGCGCGGGCGAGGATCCTCGCGCCGGCCCGGCGCCCGCGGCGGTGGACAAGCCGGCCGCCCCTGTTGCGTTCGCGGCCGCGATCGATTCATTCTCCGGCCCGATGCGGCAGACCTCGACCCCACAGGGCCAGAGCCCTTTCCTCGTGCGTTCGGCGGCGACTCCGTCGCGCGCGGCCGACGCCGTTATGCGTGCGGCGCCTCGCGTCCCGTACCGGGCGTCCCGTGGGGGGGAGCACTCCTGACATGAAGTTCAAGCGGCTGCGCCTGATCGGCTTCAAGTCCTTCGTCGAGCCGACCGACTTCGTCATCGAGCCGGGCCTCACCGGGGTCGTCGGCCCGAACGGCTGCGGCAAGTCGAACCTCGTCGAGGCGCTGCGCTGGGTGATGGGCGAGGCGTCCCACAAGGCGATGCGCGCCGCCGACATGAACGACGTGATCTTCTCCGGAAATCACAAGCGCCCGGCCCGCAACACCGCCGAGGTGTCGATCCTGATCGACAACGGCAGCCGCACCGCGCCGGCCCAGTTCAACGGCGACGACACGCTCGAGGTGTCGCGCCGCATCGAGCGCGAGCAGGGCTCGCTCTATCGCGTCAACGGCCGCGAGGTGCGGGCTCGCGACGTGCAGATTCTGTTCGCCGACGCCTCGTCGGGCGCGCGCTCGCCCGCCCTCGTCCATCAGGGCCGCATCGGCGAGATCATCCAGGCGAAGCCCGAGCAGCGCCGCCGCGTGCTGGAGGAGGCCGCCGGCATCTCCGGCCTGCACGCCCGCCGCCACGAGGCCGAGCTGCGCCTGCGCGCCGCCGAGCAGAACCTCACCCGGCTCGAGGACGTGATCGGCCAGCTCGCCCAGCAGATGGAGTCGCTCAAGCGCCAGGCCCGCCAGGCGGTGCGCTACCGCGCCCTCTCGGGGCATGTCCGCAAGGCCGAGGCGACGCTGTTCCACGTCCGCTGGAGCCAGGCGAACGCCGAGGTCGCCGCCGCCGAGGCCGCCAAGGACGAGAGCAGCCGCGCCGTCGTCGAGTTCACGGCCGCGCAGAGCGAGAGCGCCACCGCCCAGGCGCACGCCGCCGCGGCGCTGCCCGGCCTGCGCAACGCCGAGGCGGAGGCCGCCGCGGCGCTGCAGCGCCTCGTCTCGGCGCGCGACGCCCTCGCCCGCGAGGAGGCCCGCGCCAACGAGCGCATGGCGGAGCTGATCCGCCGCGCCGAGCAGATCGCCCGCGACCGTGATCGCGAGGCTCAGATGCTGGCCGACGCCGACGGCACCATCGCGCGCCTGGAGGCCGAGCGCGAGACGCTGATGGCCGACCTCGAGGCCGCCGCCGAGCGCCGCGCCGAGATCGACGAGCGTGTCGGCGACGCCGACGAGACGGTCGCGGCGACCGAGAAGCGCCTGGCCGAGCTGACCGCGGCGCTGGCCGACGTCGGCGCCCGCCGGCGCCAGCTCGAAAGCGCGATGCGCGCCGACAGCGAGCGGGCGAGCCGCGCCGAGAGCGAGCTTGCGAGCGTCACGGCCGACCTCGACCGGATGATGGCCGAGGCGACCAGCGCGGTCGATCTCGATGCGCTCGCCGAGGCCGTCGAGGCCGCGAACGAGGCCGCGGCCGAGGCCGACGCCGCGTCGGTACGGGCCGAAGCGGCGCATTCCGCCGCCCGCCAGGCGCTCGACGTCGCCCGCCAGCCGCTCGCCGAGGCGGAGCGCCGCGCCAACCGGCTGGAGACCGAGGCGAAGACCCTCGCCAAGGTGCTGCATGTCGACGCCAAGCAGCTGTGGCCACCAGTCATCGACGCGCTGACCGTCGACAAGGGCTACGAGACGGCGCTCGGCGCCGCGCTCGGCGACGATCTCGACGCCCCGGTCGAGCCGACCGCGCCGATCCGCTGGACGCTCGCCGAGGGCGACGGCACCGACCCGGCGCTGCCCGACGGCGTCGATTCGCTCGCCGCCCATGTCAGCCGGGTGCCCGACGAGCTGAAGCGCCGCCTCGCCCAGATCGGCGTCGTGGCGCGCGCCGACGGGCCGCGGCTCGCCACGCTCCTGAAGCCCGGCCAGCGCCTCGTCTCGCTCGACGGCGACTTCTGGCGCTGGGACGGCTTCGCCGTCGCGGCGCATGCGCCGACGGGTGCGGCGCGGCGCCTCGCCGAGCGCAACCGCCTCGCCGACATCGAGGCCGAGCTCGCGACCGCGCGGGCCGAGCTGGAGACCCGGCGGGCCGCCGTCGAGGACGCCCAGGCCGAGGTCCGCGCCGCCGCCGAGCAGGAGGCCGCGAGCCGCTCCGCCCGCCGCGACCTGCAGCGCGCCGCCGACGCCGCCCGCGACCGCCATGCCGCCGCCGAGCGCGAGCTCGGCCGTCTCACCGCCCGCCGGGCCGGCCTGATCGAGGCGCAGACCCGTCTCGCCGGCACCCGCGACGAGGCCCGCGCCGCCGCCGAGGAGGCCGCCGCCGCGCTCGAATCGCTGGAGCCGACCGACCGGCTGGAGGCCGATCTCGCCGAGGTGCGGGCCCGCGCCGGCTTGGAGCGCGCCGCCCAGGCGGAGGCGCGCGCCGCCGCCCAGGCGCTCGCCCGCGAGATCGACCTGACGACCCGCCGACTCACCACGGTCACGAGCGACATCGCGGCGTGGCGGACCCGCAAGCTGAACGCCGGTGGCCAGATCGAGACGCTGGAAGCCCGCCTCGCCGAGACCGAGGCGGAGCGCGAGGAGCTGTCCGACGCACCCGCGCAGTTCGCCCTCAAGCGCCGCTCGCTGATCGGCGAGGTCGAGGCGGCCGAGGCCGCCCGCCGCGAGGCCGCCGACGCGCTCGCCGCCGCCGAGACCGCCCAGCGCGACGCCGACAAGGCCGCCAACGTGGCGCGCGACGCCATGGCGATGGCGCGCGAGCAGGCGGTCCGCGCGGAGGAGCGCTTCGAGGCGGCCAAGCGTCGGCTCGCCGACGTCGCGCGCGAGATCCACGACGTCTTGGAGGTCGAGCCGACCGCGCTCCTCGCCATCGCCGAGCTGGCGCCCGAGGCGGCGCTTCCCGACCTCGGCCAAGTCGAGGAGAAGCTCGACCGGCTGCGCCGCGAGCGCGAGCGCCTCGGCGCCGTGAACCTGCGCGCCGACGAGGAGCTGAACGAGATCGAGCAGCAGCACACGACGCTGACGACCGAGCGCGAGGATCTGGTCGCCGCCATCAAGCGGCTGCGCCAGGGCATCCAGAGCCTCAACAAGGAGGCCCGCGACCGCCTGGTCGCCTCGTTCCAGGTCGTCAACGAGCACTTCAAGCGGCTGTTCACCAGCCTGTTCGGCGGCGGCACGGCGGAGCTGCAGCTCACCGAGAGCGAGGATCCGCTGGAGGCCGGCCTCGACATCCTGGCGAAGCCGCCCGGCAAGAAGCCGGCGACGCTGTCGCTGCTCTCGGGCGGCGAGCAGGCGCTCACCGCGATGGCGCTGATCTTCGCCGTCTTCCTCACCAACCCGGCGCCGATCTGCGTGCTGGACGAGGTCGACGCGCCGCTCGACGACCACAACGTCGACCGCTTCTGCGACCTGCTCGACGAGATGACCAAGTCGACCGACACGCGGTTCGTGGTGATCACCCACAACCCGATCACCATGGCGCGGATGAACCGACTGTTCGGCGTGACGATGGCGGAGCGCGGCGTCTCCCAGCTCGTCTCGGTCGACCTCGAGGCCGCCAACCGCATCATCGACCAGGCGGTGGCCTGAGCGGTACGACGCGGTCGGCCGCGTCCCCGCGCGAGCCCTGCGAAGTCCGGGTCGTCCCGGGGCGGCCGAAGGCCGCGCCCGCGACGACGGCGTCTGACATCCCTCGCCGGCGCGAAGCCCCGCCGACGACACGCTCGCCCCTCGCTTCGCCTCTTCTCCAAACATCCGCCGCGCTTTCACAATTCGATGAGCGGCCCGCCGGAGCCGGACTGTTCAGTGGCGGTTCACGTCATCCTGCGACAGTGTCGCGGGACCAAGCGGGCGAGGTACGAGAACCCTTCGGAGAGCCAAGGACCATGCGTTTCTGGACAACGGGGTTGCGAGGCGGAGTGATGGCCGTCCTGGCCGTCGCGACGATGTTCCTGTTCGTGAGCGCCGACACGGCCGACGCGCGCTGGCGCGGCGGCGGCTTCTACGGCGGCGGTTTCCGGGGTTACGGCGGGCCGCGGTTCTACGGTGGCGGCGCCCGCTTCTACGGCGGACCGCGCTTCTATGCCGGGCCGCGAATCTATCGCGGCGGCTTCTATCGTCCGGTCGGCGTCTATCGGCCCGCCTTCCGCCCCGTCTATGCCGGTTACGGCTGGCGTCGTTCCTATTGGAGACCGCGGCCCTATTGGGGGTGGCGGCGTCCCTGGGTCGCGCCCGTGGTGGTCGGCGCCGGCTTCTACGGCGGCGGCTGGTACGGCTCGTGCTGGCGCTGGCGTTTCACGCCGTGGGGCTGGCGGCGCGTGAACGTGTGCGGCTATCCGGTCGTGCCGTACTGGCGGGCGGCCTATCCCTGGGGCTGGTGAGCCGGCTACGGCCGCGCTCGATCAGACCTCGATCACGCGAGAGAGCCCTTCGGGGCTCTCTTGTCGTCCAGGGCCGTGCGGGTCGTTCGGCGCCATGCGGGGCGCTCGTTTCGTTCGAGGCCGGCGTGTCCGGCCCGGCGTCGAACCGGACCGTCTTACCGTGCGACCAAGGGGTGGCGCGGCCGGGGACCGCGCGACGGCGCGCGTCCCGGCCCGCCTTCGGCTATACTCGAGCGTTTCCCGAACCCGGCTCGCACCCCTTCTCGGAGCCCTTTCATGTCCACCACCGCCTGGATCGTCCTCGGAGTGATCGTCGTCCTGATCCTCTGGGTGATCACGGTCTACAACGGCCTGGTCGCGATGCGTCAGCGCGTCGACCAGTCCTTCGCCGACATCGACGTCCAGCTCAAGCAGCGTCACGACCTGATCCCGAACCTGGTCGAGACCGTGAAGGGCTATGCCAGCCACGAGCGCGGCACGCTCGAGGCCGTGGTCGCGGCCCGCAACCGCGCCATCGCGGTGCAGGGTCAGGGACCGGACCAGCAGGTCGCCGCCGAGAACCAGCTCTCCGGCGCGCTGCGCCAGCTCTTCGCGCTGTCCGAGGCCTATCCGGACCTCAAGGCCAACCAGAACTTCCAGCAGCTCCAGACCGAGCTCTCCGACATCGAGAACAAGCTCGCGGCGGCGCGGCGCTTCTTCAACAATTCGGTGAGCGAGTACAACACCGGCATCCAGCAGTTCCCGGCGGCGCTGTTCGCCGCCTCCTTCGGCTTCCATCCGAAGACGTTCTTCGACGTCGGCGAGGAGCGAAAGACGCTGGAGCAGGCGCCGCAGGTGAAGTTCTGAGCCTGTCATTCCGGGGCGCGGGCTGAAGGCCCGCGAGCCCGGAATCCATACTCACGGACAGGGATTATGGATTCCGGACAGCCGACCTTCGGTCGGCTTCCGGAATGACGAGCAGGTCGAGCGCCATGGCCTACGGGCTCTACACCCACATCGCATCCAACCGGCGGCGCTCGATCGTCCTGCTGGTCGGGCTCTTCGCCCTCGTCTACGTGCTGGTCTATGCCGGCGCGCTGGCCGGCGAGGCGCTCGCCGGCGACGCCTCGCTGTCCTGGCTGCTGCACAAGGCGTGGCAGGACTTCGTCGTCGCCGTCCCGTTCGCGACGGTCGGCACCGCGATCTGGATCGCCGTCGCCTGGCGCTTCCACCAGGCCATGATCGACGCCGTGACCGGGGGGCACGACGTCACGCGGAAGGACGAGCCGCGCCTCTATAATTTGTTGGAAAACCTGTGCATCTCGCGCGGCATCCCGATGCCGAAGCTGAAGATCGTCGAGACCGACGCGCTCAACGCCTTCGCCACCGGGCTGAACGAGAAGCAGTACGCCGTCTCGGTGACGACCGGGCTCCTGAACGCCCTCGACGACGCCGAGATCGAGGCCGTGCTTGGCCACGAGCTGACCCACATCCGCAACGGCGACGTCCGCCTGATGGTGATCGCCGTGATCATCGCCGGCGTGATCTCGTTCGTGGCCGAGCTGGTGTTCCGCCTCGGCCTGCGGGTGCGCTGGAGCGGCGGCTCGCGGTCGAGCTCGGACGGCGACCGCGGCAAGGGCGGCGCCGGCGCCGCGATCCTGATCGCCGTCGTGCTGGTCGCGGTCGCCTGGCTGCTGTCCTCGCTGATCCGCTTCGCGCTGTCGCGCTCGCGCGAGTATCTGGCCGATGCCGGCGCCGTCGAGCTGACCAAGAACCCCGACGCGATGATCTCGGCGCTGCGCAAGATCGAGGGGCGCGGCGAGCTGGAAGGTGCCACCTCGGCCGTGATGGAGCTGTGCGTCGACAATCCGCGCCAGGGTTTCGCCGATCTGTTCGCCACCCATCCGCCGGTCGACGCCCGGGTGGCGGCGCTGGTGCAGTTCGCCGGCGGGCACGACCCCGGCCCGATCGCCCTGCCCGCCCCCGGCGCGGAGTCCTTGCCGGACGCGACCGGCGCGGCCGACGGTGCCCCGCCCGGCGAGACCCGGCATGGCGAAATGCGACACGGTCCCTGGGGCGACGCGCCGGGCGGCCCCGGCGCGCCGCCTCCCGGCGGCACGCCCTCGGGCGGCCCCGCGGCACCGCCGCCCTTCCCCGGACCGCTGCCCGGTTCCGGCGGGGGCCGAAATCCGTTCCCGATCCCGGGTCCGTGGGGGCCGCGACGCTGAGTCCGGTCGCCCGCCCGTGGATGACGGCGCCGGCCCGGAGCTTCCGACATGCGCGCGCGACCCGGCTGGCGTAACCTGCGGGCAGTGATTCGCTCTATCCCGGAAGGATCGTCATGGCGAGCCCGGCCGTCGTGCTGGTGGGTGCGGACAAGGGCGGCGTGGGCAAGACGACGGTCGCCCGCACGCTGCTCGACTATCTCTTGGCCCGCAAGCTGCCGACCCGTGCCTTCGACACGGAGTCCCCCAAGGGGACGCTGAAGCGCTTCCATCCCGACATCACCGAGATCGTCGACATCACGACGGTGCCGGACCAGATGCGCATCTTCGACTCGCTGTCGGACGCGCAGGTCACCGTGATCGACGTGCGGGCCGGCCTGCTCACCCCGACGCTGCGCGCGCTGCGCGACATCGGCTTCACCGACGCGGCGCGGAAGGGTCAGATCAGCCTGACCCTGTTCCACATCCTCGGGCCGTCGATCTCGTCGCTGGAGGAGATCGCCGAGACGGCCGAGCACGTCTCAGGGACCAAGTACCACCTGGTGAAGAACTTCATCAACAACACCTCGTTCTTCGAGTGGGACCAGGCCACCTACGACAACTACTTCAAGCGCCTGCAAGGCGTCTCCGAGATCACCATCCCGAAGCTCAACGAGATGGCGGCCGAGCAGGTCGAGCTCGCCTCGGTGCCGTTCCTCACCTTCGTGGCCAACAAGACCGCCAAGGCCGAGACGGCGAACTACTCCTTCGTGCTGCGCGGCTATGTGCGCTACTGGCTCAGCCACGTCTGGGCCGAGTACGACCGCATCAAGCTGTCCGAGCATCTCGGCCCCCGCGATGTCGTGCCCCTGCGGGCCGGCCAGACCGGCTGAGGCTTCCTTCACCTCTCCCCAGCGGGGAGAGGTCGCATCTCGCGTGAAACGCGAGATGCGGGTGAGGGGGTGCCGAGGCCAGCCAACTGGCGCCTACGCCCCTCACCCCGACGCGCAAGAGCGCGTCGACCCTCTCCCCTCGGGAGAGGGTAAGAAACCAGCCGGTGGAGAACGGCCCATGCAGGCCATGCCGGCGCGGCATCGGCCTTGCAACGGCCTTGCATCGGCTTGGTCCGGTCGCCATAACTGCGCGCCTGCACCGCGGCGCCGGCCGTCGGGGGCCGTGGCGGAGGCGACCTGTCGCAACCGCCCGACCGAAGATGCACGATTTCCTCTATCGCCTCGCCCGCCCGGCCCTGAAGCTGCTCGATCCCGAGCAGGCCCACCGGCTCGCCGTCGTCACGCTCCAGCGCGGCCTCCTGCCCGCCACCGCGTCGGCCGACGACCCGATCCTCGCGACCCGCGTGTTCGGGCTCGACTTCGACAACCCGATCGGACTCGGCGCCGGCTTCGACAAGCACGCCGAGGTGATCGACGCGATGCTCGGCTTCGGCTTCGGCTTCGTCGAGGCCGGCACCGTGACGCCGAAGCCGCAGCCCGGCAACACCGGCCAGCGACTGTTCCGCCTCGACGAGGACCAGGCGGTGATCAACCGCTTCGGCTTCAACAGCGAGGGCCTCGGCCCCTTCGTCGCCCGCCTGACGGCGCGCCGCGCCGGCACCCCGCATCGCGGCGTCGTCGGCGCCAATATCGGCAAGAATCGCACGAGCGAGGACGCCGCCGCCGATTACGAGACCTGCCTCGCCGCGGTCGCCCCTCTGGTCGACTACGTCGTCGTCAACGTCTCCTCGCCCAATACGCCCGGCCTGCGCGGCCTGCAGGCGCGCGCCCCGATCGAGGCGCTGGTCGGCCGCGTGCTCGCGGCGCGCGACCGCGCCGCACGCCCTGGCGCGTCGAGCGAGGTGGCGGCGCCGAAGCGGCCGCCGATCCTCATCAAGGTCGGACCCGATCTCGACGAGGATCAGCTCCGCGACATCGCCGAGGTGACGCTCGACACCGGGCTCGACGGGCTGATCGTCGGCAACACCACGGTGACGCGGCCGCCGACGCTGAGGAGCCGCTGGCGCGACGCCGAGGGCGGGCTCTCGGGCCGCCCGCTGATGGGGCTTTCGACCGAGTGCCTGCGCGCCATGTACCGGCTCACCGAAGGCCGCGTGCCGCTCGTCGGGTGCGGCGGCGTCGCCAGCGGCGAGGACGCCTACACGAAGATCCGGGCCGGCGCCTCGCTGGTGCAGCTCTACTCGGCCCTGGTGTTCCACGGCCCCGGTTTCGCCGTGACGGTCAAGCGCGACCTCGCGAAGCTCCTGCGCCGCGACGGCTTCTCGAACGTGGCCGAGGCCGTCGGAGCGGATCATCGATGAGGCGGTCGCGACCGTGGTGACGGCGGACGATCTCGCGATCTTCGACGGCGCCGTCACGCTGTTCCATGTCCCGTCGCGCCGCGACGCGCGTGGTGCCCTGCACCCCTTCGACTTCGACGCGCTGCCCTTCGTGCCGAAGCGCGCCTTCGTGGTCGAGCCGGCGGCGGCCGGCACGGCGCGCGGCGGCCACGCCCACCGCACCGCGCGGCAGATCCTCGTCCGCCTCGCCGGCACGATCGAGATCACGCTGGCGTACCGCGGCCGCGAGGCGACGGTGCGGCTCGACGACACCGCGACGGGGCTCGTGCTCGCGCCCGGGGTGTGGGCGAGCCACACCTACCTGACGGCCGACGCACGGATTCTCGTCTTCGCCAGCGAGCCGTTCGACCCCGGCGCCTACGTCACCGCGAAGGACCGGGCGGGCGCCGGCTGAAGCACGTCACGTCGCCGCCGTCACCGTGCGAGCGTCACCGCGGCGGCGTGCCGTTGGCGGCGAGAACCTCACCGGCCAGATAGAGCGAGCCGGTGATCAGGATGCGTGGGCTCGGCTCGAGATCGAGCGCGCCGACGCGGTCGAGCGCCTCGTCGAGGCTCGCGCAGGCGTCCGCCGCGAGGCCGAGGCCACGTGCCGTCGCCGCGATCTCCTCGGCCGGCCGGCCCTTGTCCTGGTGGATCGGCACCGCGATCAGCCGCAGCGCGAGGCCGAGGAAGTTCTGCAGGAAGCCCTCGACGTCCTTGGTCGCCAGCATGCCGACGATCAGCACCAGCGGGCGCGAGACGCGCTCCTCGAGATCCCCGAGCGCCGCCGCGACGGCGCGGCCGCCCTCGGCATTGTGACCGCCGTCGAGCCACACCTCGCTACCGGCCGGCGCACGCGCGACCAGCGTGCCGGTGGCGAGGCGCTGCATGCGGGCCGGCCACTCGGCCCTCACGAGCCCGTCCTCGTAGGCGGCGACCGGCAGGCCGAGGCCGGCCGCCCGCAACGCCGCGATCGCCGTGCCGGCATTGTCGAACTGATGACGACCGAACAGGCGCGGCGCCGGCAGATCCAGAAGCCCGTCGGCGTCCTGATAGACGAGGCGGCCGCGCTCCTCCGCCGCCATCCACTCCTGCCCGGCGACGACCGGCACGGCCCCCACCGCGTCGATGCGCTCGATCAGCACGTCGCGGGCGACGTCGATCTGGCGGGCGATCACGGCCGGCACGCCGCGCTTGAAGATGCCGGCCTTCTCGACCGCGATCTTCGACAACGTGTCGCCGAGGAATTCGACGTGGTCCATCGAGACGGGTGTCACGACGCTCGCCAGCGGATGAGCGATCACGTTGGTGGCGTCGAGCCGTCCGCCGAGCCCGACCTCGAGCAGCACGATGTCGGCGGGATGCCGGGAGAACAGCAGGAACGCCGCGGCCGTCTCCATCTCGAACACCGTGACGGGCGCGCCGCCGTTGCGCCGCTCGCAGGTCTCGAGGACTTCGGAGAGCTCCTGATCGGAAACAAGCTCGCCGCCGCCCTCGCGGCCGAGCCGGAAGCGCTCGTTGACGCGCACCAGATTGGGCGAGGTGTAGACGTGCACGCGCTTGCCGGCGGCCTCCAGCATGGCGCGCATGAAGGCGACGGTCGATCCCTTGCCGTTGGTGCCGGCGACGTGAATCACCGGCGGCAGCCGGCGCTCCGGATGGTCGAGCGCGGCGAGCAGCCGCCACATCCGATCGAGCGTCAGATCGATACGGCGCGGATGGAGGGCGAGCAGGCGCGCCAAAATCGCATCCGTGGGGGTGGGCGGGGTCATGATAGGGCCGCGCGCACCGAAACCCTCTCCCACAGGGAGAGGGTCGGCGCGCACTTGCGCGCCGGGGTGAGGGGTTCCGGCGCCGATGGCTCGCTCACCCGCCCCCTCAACCGGTCCGCCTGCGGCGGCCCGAACTCTCCGCGCCGGGGAGAGGTGGAACAGAACCCATCACGCTTCTGCACAAAAACGTGGATGGCCGGGACGAGCCCGGCCACGACACGCTGGTGCGTCTGGTCGGACGAGCCGATCACGCCGCCGGCTCGGGCGCGGGCGTCGGCTGGTCGGCGACGGCCGGTAGGTTGGTCGGCGGCTCGGGGGCCGGCTGCTTGGTGAGCAGGCGGCAGATCCGCGCGATGGTGGCGCGCATCTCGTGGCGATGCACCACCATGTCGACCATGCCGTGGGCCTTCAGATACTCGGCCTTCTGGAAGCCGTCCGGCAGCCGCTCGCGGATCGTCTGCTCGATGACGCGCGGGCCGGCGAAGCCGATCAGCGCGCCCGGCTCGGCGATGTGCACGTCGCCCAGCATCGCGTAGGACGCGGTGACGCCGCCCGTCGTCGGGTTGGTCAGCACGACGATGTAGGGCTTCCTCACCTCGCGCAGGCGCTGCACCGCGACCGTGGTGCGCGGCATCTGCATCAGCGAGAGGATGCCCTCCTGCATGCGCGCGCCGCCCGACGAGACGAACAGGACGAACGGCGTCTGCTTGTCGATCGCGGTCTCGATGCCGGCGATGATCGCCTCGCCGGCCGCCATGCCGAGCGAGCCGCCCATGAAGTCGAACTCCTGGACGCCGATGACGACGGGCTGGCCTTCGAGCTTGCCGTAGCCGAGCTTGACCGCGTCGGTCAGGCCGGTCTTGGCGCGGGCGTCCTTGAGACGGTCGGTGTAGCGGCGTGCGTCGCGGAACTTCAACGGATCGGTCGGCACGGCCGGCACGCCGACGTCGAACCAGGTCTCGCCGTCGAACATCGCCTTGAGGCGCGCGGTCGCGCCCATGCGCATGTGATAGTTCGAGCCGGGGATGACGAACTGGTTCGCCTCGACGTCCTTGTAGAAGACGAGCTGGCCGGTCTCCGGGCATTTGATCCAGAGATTCTCCGGCACCTCGCGGCGGTTGAGGAAGCTGCGGATCTTCGGACGGACGACGTTCGAGATCCAGTTCATCGAAGAGATGTCCATGAAACCCTGCTCCGGAGCCTACTCCGCGGCCGAACGGCGCGCGCCGCGCACGCCGCCGGCGAGCTCGCGCACCAGCGCGGCGGCGGCCGCGACGGTCGCCTCCGTCGCGGCATCGTTGCTGTCGAGAGCCGACTTGATCGCGGCGACCAGCGCCGAGCCGACCACCACGGCGTCGGCGCTCGCAGCGATGGCGGCCGCGTCGTCGGCGGTGCGCACGCCGAAGCCGACCGCGACCGGCAGCGGCGTCTTCGCCTTGACGGCGGCGACGGCGCGACCGACCGCGGCGAAGTCGGGCTTCGCCGTGCCGGTCACGCCGGTGATCGAGACGTAGTAGAGAAAGCCCGACGTGTTGGCGAGCACGGCCGGCATGCGCGCCGCGTCGGTGGTCGGCGTGAGCAGACGCACGAAGTTGATACCTGCCTTCACGGCCGGCACGCACAGCTCGTCGTCCTCCTCGGGCGGCAGGTCGACGACGATCAAGCCGTCGACGCCGGCCGCCTTCGCCTCGGTCAGGAAGCGCTCCACGCCGTGCACGTAGATCGGGTTGAAGTAGCCCATCAGCACGATCGGGGTCGTGTCGTCGTGCTCACGGAAGGCGCGGACCAGATCGAGGGTCTTCGCCAGCGTCTGCCCGTTCGCCAAGGCGCGCTGCGACGAGGCCTGGATGGTCGGGCCGTCGGACATCGGATCGGAGAACGGCATGCCGAGCTCGATCACGTCGGCGCCGGCGGCGGGCAGCGCCTTCAGGATGGCGAGCGAGGTGGCGGGATCGGGATCGCCGGCCGTGACGAAGGTCACGAGCCCGGCCCGGCCCTCGCGCTTCAGCGCCGCGAAACGGGTGTCGATGCGGGTGGTCATTAATTGATCCTCATCGCCCGCCACAACCCGTGATATACCTCCCCCCTGTGGGGAGAGGTCGGTCGGCGGCGCGCGGCGGCGACGACCGGGTGAGGGGGATGGAGCGTTTCAGGAAGATTGCACGAAATCTTCGCGCCCGGCAGACGAGCGCCGAGGCGAAGCTCTGGCACGCGCTGCGTGGGCGCCGGCTGGCGGGGTGGAAATTTCGTCGCCAACACCCGATCAACGGCTTCGTCGTCGACTTCGTCACGCTCGACGGCATGTTGATCATCGAGGTCGATGGCGCGACGCACAGCACGCCGGCAGAAATGGAGCGCGACGCCGAACGATCGCGAGTGTTCGGCGCGCTTGGTTTCCACATCGTGCGGGTGACCAACACGGACGTGTACGAGAACCTCGACGGCGTCCTCGACATGATCGACCGCACGCTGCGACCGCCGTGAGGGACGCTCCTTCACCCGCACCTCGCATGCTGGGACGAGCCCCGCCCCTCCCGCGGTCGGGTCGGCTCGATCACGACCGTGGTGTGGGCCAACGAGCCTGCGGCGCCCTCGTTTCACCTCTCCCCGTCGGGGAGAGGTCGGACCGCGAAGCGGTCCGGGTGAGGGGGGACGTCCGCCCGACGGACCCATCAGCGCCGGCTCCCCCTCACCCCGACCCTCTCCCCGACGGGGAGAGGGAGTCGCGCCGTGCTCGCGGCATCGGCAGCGAGCGGCCGCATCGCTGTCGACACAGGGCCGATACATCCCTCGTGCCACGTCTGCGCCCGAACTGACTGCCGGCGAGAGGTGATCCAAGCGGGCGATGCCGCGCCTCACAGCTTACCCCCCAGATGGCGCGCGACGGCGTCGAGATCCTTGTCGCCGCGGCCGGAGAGGTTGACGATCATCAGGTGGTCCTTCGGCTTCTTCGGCGCGATCTCCATCGCCTTGGCGAGGGCGTGGGCGGGCTCCAGCGCCGGGATGATGCCTTCCAGACGCGAGCACAGCTTGAAGGCGTCGAGCGCCTCGTCGTCGGTCGCCGCGAGATAGCTCACCCGGCCGACATCGGCGAGCCAGGCGTGCTCGGGGCCGACGCCGGGATAATCGAGGCCGGCCGAGATCGAGTGCGCCTCGTCGATCTGCCCGTCGGCGTCCATCAAGAGATAGGTGCGGTTGCCGTGCAGGACGCCCGGCCGGCCGCCCGTGATCGAGGCCGCGTGCTTGCCGGTCATCACGCCGTGCCCGGCCGCCTCGACGCCGTAGATCTCGACCGTCTCGTCGTCGAGGAACGGGTGGAACAGGCCCATGGCGTTGGAGCCGCCGCCGATGCAGGCGACGAGCGAGTCCGGCAGGCGCCCCTCGGCCTCCTGCATCTGCGCCTTCGCCTCGATGCCGATGATCGACTGGAAGTCGCGCACCATCATCGGATAGGGGTGCGGGCCGGCCACCGTGCCGATGCAGTAGAACGTATCGGCGACATTGGTGACCCAGTCGCGCAGCGCCTCGTTCATGGCGTCCTTGAGCGTGGACGAGCCCGACGTGACGGGCCGCACCTCGGCGCCGAGCGCCTTCATGCGCAGCACGTTGGGCTGCTGCCGGTCGATGTCGACGGCGCCCATGTAGACGATGCAGTCGAGCCCGAATTTCGCGCACAAGGTCGCCGTTGCGACCCCGTGCATGCCGGCGCCCGTCTCGGCGATGATCCGCTTCTTGCCCATGCGCACCGCCAGCATGATCTGGCCGAGCACGTTGTTCACCTTGTGGGCACCGGTGTGGTTGAGATCCTCGCGCTTGAGGTAGATCTTCGCCCCGCCGAGATGCGCCGTCATCCGCTCGGCGAAATAGAGCGGCGAGGGCCGGCCCACATAGGTGGCGAGATGGCCGTACATGGTGCGCTTGAAGGCCGGGTCGGCCTTGGCGGCCGTGTAGGCGGCCTCCAGCTCCAGCACGAGCGGCATCAAGGTCTCGGCGACGAAGCGGCCGCCGTAGAGGCCGAAATGGCCGCGCTCGTCGGGCCCGGTCCGGAACGAGTTGGGTTTTTGGACGATGGTCATGCGGATCCTGCGGATGCGGGGCCTGACGCGCCAGGGCGCGACGGAAGCTCGGTTGCGCGCCGGTGCGCCCCGGGGAGCGGGCGTCCGCGGACCGCGCAGACCCACCCGCGTCCGCGCGAGGTCACGCGGCCGTCATGGTCGGCCCCTTGCTAGCACCAAGCCGACCGTCAGGGGAGAGGCAAACGCGTCACGCCCGCGGCCCGGCGGCGGCCGGCGCCGTGGCCGCGGCGGCCCGTGCGGCCCGCACGAAATCGACGATCTTGTCGGGATCCTTGTCGCCCGGCGCCCGCTCGACCCCGGACGAGACGTCGACGGCCGGCGCCCGGGTGATGCGCAACGCCTCGGCCACGTTGGTCGGGTCGAGGCCCCCGGACAGCATCGTGGCGAGGCCGGGATCGAGGCTGTCCAGCAGCCGCCAGTCGAAGGCGCGGCCGAGGCCGCCCGGCCGGGTCGCGTCCTCGGGCGGACGGGCATCGAACAGGATGCGGTCCGCCACGGCCGCATAGGCCGGCACGGCAGCGAGGTCGGCCGCCTCGGCGATGCCGAGCGCCTTCATGACCGGCCGGCCGAGCCGCGCCTTCACGGCGGCGACCCGCTCCGGCGTCTCCTTGCCGTGGAGCTGCAGCCAGTCAGGATCGAGCGCCGCGACGATGTCGTCCAGGAGCGCGTCGTCGGCGTCGACCGTCAGCGCCACGACCTGCAGCCGCCCCTTCGCCGGCGCCACGAGCGCACGGCCGCGGGCGAGATCGACATGCCGGGGTGACGGCGGGAACACGACGAACCCCGCCATGTCGGCGCCCGCCGCCACGGTCGCCTCGACCGCCGCCGGCGTCGTCAGGCCGCAGATTTTGATGAGGAGGGTCATGGCTCGACCGTCTCGACGAGCGGCAACAAGCGGTCGATCGCCGCGACCAGTCGCGGACAATCACGCGAGACGACCTCATGGACGATCTCGAAATCGACCCGCCAATAATAACGAACCAGCAAATGACGCATGTTGATCGCAGCGCGCCAAGGAATCTCCGGGGCGAGGCTCGCGACGGCCGACGGGATATTGTTCAAGGCTTCGCCCAGAACAACCAGGCAATAGGCTGCGCTGCCGCATGCATCGTGTCTTTCGGTGAAGACCGATGCGTCCAGCGTCCCGAAATCCGCCGCTCTGTCCGCCATCTCGCGGGCATCGCGCAGATACTCCACCGTCGAGTGGCTCATATCGGCTGAACCAATCGGGGGAAGTCGACGGCCTCCGATCCTTTCAAACCACTGACCAGGACGATCCCGAATTGGCGACCGAGCAGGTCGCCAAGATCGACCTCGGCTTGAGCGAGATCGAGCAGGCTGAGCCCCGGTCTCTTCTCCGCCAGAAAGGCCAGGGAGTCCTCTGACTGGACGTGGCCCGCGCTGCCCTGCGGCAGAAGGCCGACGAACTTCAGGGGAAAGCGCTGCTCGATCGCCGCGACATGCATGCGCAGGATCGAGCGGTTGATGTCCGGGGCGTTCATGGCACGATCTCCGTCGTCCGCGCGCCCTGCAACAGGGACATTCGGCGAACGAACGTCACCTACGGTGACGCGGCAAAGGTTCATTCGTCTGGCTACGACCGCAAGGATAAAATTGCGGACGGAGGAACGAACCCGCAGGGCCGGTGGATGCCGAGCGACGTCCCTCGCCTCAGGCCGCCGGGCGGGAGAGGGCACGGGGCGGCCAGCGGCGGCCTTCGTCCTCGGCATCGGCGACACGCTGCTTGAGCTCGGCGATCTCGGCGCGGGCGGAGCCGAGCTCCCACTCGGCACGGCGGGCGGCGCGACGCCATTTGCCCTGGTTGAGCCAGGTCGCGACGCCGCCGACCAGGACGCCGAAGGCGACGAGGCCGAGCACCAGAACGAACAGCGGCACCTGCACGGCGTATTTCAGGTCGCCCGGATTGAAAGCGTCGAGCGAGATCGGCACGGCGTGGCGGTTGACCAGGGCCAGCGCGACCAGGGCGATCGCCAGCGGCACCAGCACGATGACGGCGATAATCTTGCGGATCATGTCGAAATCACTTTCGCTCGACGTCGAAACGACGACGTGTGGACGGACACCGCGGGCGGCCGGATGCCCGCCGCGGCGAGCCCGATCGCGCCGCGAAGGCCGCGGCGGATCAGGACTGCGGCGGCTCCGGACGGTTGAGCCGCTCGCGCATCTCCTTGCCGGTCTTGAAGAACGGCACGCATTTCTGGTCGACCTCGACGTGCTGGCCGGTGCGCGGGTTGCGGCCCGTGCGGGCCGGCCGCTCCTTCACCGAGAAGGCGCCGAAGCCGCGCAGCTCGACGCGATCGCCGCGGGCGAGCGCCGCCGTGATCTCGTTGAGGATGGCGTTCACGATGTTCTCGACGTCCCGCTGATAGAGATGCGGGTTCTGCGCCGCGATGCGCTGGACCAGTTCCGATTTGATCATCTGTCGTTTCCGCCGATCATCGACGAGTCCGGGCGAGCAATTACCGGGAGACCGCCGCACCGCCGTGTGTCCGGCGATGCCTCCCGTGATGCGGGCGAGCGACGACCGGCTCGTCCGGCCCGCGCCCCGCCGCCCTAGTCAGCCGCCGCAGGGTGCCAAAGCGCCAGCAGACCGTCAAGACTAAGGCGTTCAAAAGATTGAATTGTCCCGGTCCCCAGCAGGCTGCGGGCGAGCGGCCCGAGGCCGACCGCCTCGGCCAACGCGGCGGTGCCGAGATGCAGGAAGGACAGGTCGCCGAGCTTGGGGTCGAGCTTCCAGTCCTTGACTGGCAGCTTGGGGTCGATCCCCTTCTCCTTGGCGAGCCAGGCGACCGCCGTCTCCTCGGTGCCGATGGCGTCGACGAGCTTCAGCTCGACGCCCTGCCGGCCCGTGAACACCCGGCCGTCCGTCACCTTGGCGAGCAGCTCGCCGTCGAGGCCCCGCCGCTCCTTCACCATGGTGCGGAACCAGTCGTAGGAATCGGCGACCAGGGCGGCGATGGCGGCGCGCGCCTCCGGGCTGGTCGGCTCGAAGCCGTTCGGCGCCGCCTTGAGGGGCGACGACTTCACCTCCTCCATGCGGACCCCGAGGGTCTTCAGGAGGTCGGCGACGTTCGGATACTGGAACAGGACGCCGATCGAGCCGACGATCGAGTTGCCCTGGGCGACGATGTGGTCGCCCGCCATGGCGGCGATGTATCCGCCCGAGGCCGCCATGCCGTCGACGACGATCACGGTCGGCTTCTTCTCCGCGAGCTTGCGCAGCGCGGTGTGGAGCTGCTCGGAGCCGGCCGTCGTCCCGCCGGGGCTGTCGATGTGGACGATGACGGCCTTGGCGGCGCTCGCCTTGGACAGCTTCTCCAGCGCCTCGACGCGATCCTGGTCGTTGCGGATGACGCCCTTGATGCCGATGCGGGCGATCTGGGCCGACCCCACCCCGCCGAGCCCCAGCTCGCCGCGGCCGCGCAGCGCCGCCGTCACGGCGACGATGCCGACGACGGCGACCAGCACGGCCAGCACGCGCCAGAAGGTGAGCTTGCGCCGCATACGGCGGCGATCGACGAGAGCATCGGCGTCGAGCGACATCGGGTCTTCCCTGGTCCGGCCGGCCCGCGTCCGCGCGTGGCCGGCACCGTCTCTCGCCATTATGCACGAATCGGGCGCCCGGAAGGCGGCCGCGACGTAAGGGCGCCCCCGAATACGCGAAACCGGCCGCTTTCGCGGCCGGTTCCTGAACAATTCGTTGATCGTTCCCTTGCTGGTCGTTCCGGGCTCGGCTGCGACAGCAGTCGAGACCCGGAACCCAGCCGAGAGCACCGCGGTTTCCGTTGGATTCCGGGTTCGCGCCTTCGGTGCGCCCCGGAATGACGGAAACGTGGTCCGATCAGTCCTTCTTCTCGTTGGCGCGCTTGAGCGCGGTGCCGAGAATGTCGCCGAGCGTCGCGCCCGAGTCGGACGAGCCGTACTGGGCGATCGCCTCCTTCTCCTCGGCCACCTCGAGCGCCTTGATCGACACCTGCACCTTGTGCGACTTGCGGTCGAACTGGGTGACGCGGGCATCGACCTTCTGACCGACCGCGAAGCGGTCGGGGCGCTGCTCGGAGCGGTCGCGGGCGAGCTCGTTGCGCTTGATGAAGGCGGCGAGGTCGGTGCCGACGATCTTCACGTCGATGCCGCCTTCCTTCACCTCGGTCACCTCGCAGGTCACCACGGCGCCCTTGCGGACGTCGCCGGCCTCGGCGAAGGGGTCGCCCTCGAGCTGCTTGATGCCGAGCGAGATGCGCTCCTTGTCGACGTCGACGTCGAGCACCTGGGCGCGCACGTGATCGCCCTTCTTGAACTCCTCGATCACCTGCTCGCCCGGACGCTTCCAGTCGAGGTCGGACAGGTGGACCATGCCGTCGACGTCGCCGTCGAGACCCAGGAACAGGCCGAATTCCGTCTTGTTCTTGACCTCGCCCTCGACCACCGAGCCGGGCGGGTACTTCTCGACGAAGACCTCCCACGGATTCCGCATGGTCTGCTTGAGACCGAGCGAGATGCGCCGCTTGATCGGATCGACCTCGAGCACCTGCACCTCGACCTCCTGGGAGGTGGAGACGATCTTGCCCGGGTGGACGTTCTTTTTGGTCCACGACATCTCGGAGACGTGGATGAGGCCCTCGATGCCCGGCTCCAGCTCGACGAACGCCCCGTAGTCGGTGATGTTCGTGACGCGGCCGTTGAGCCGCGTGTGGACCGGATACTTGGCCTCGATGCCCTGCCACGGATCGGCCTGAAGCTGCTTCATGCCGAGCGAGATGCGGTGGGTCTCGTGGTTGATCTTGATGATCTTGACCTTGACCTGCTGGCCGATGTTCAAGACCTCGGACGGGTGGTTCACACGCCGCCAGGCGATGTCGGTCACGTGCAAGAGGCCGTCGATGCCGCCGAGGTCGACGAACGCACCGTAGTCGGTGATGTTCTTGACCACGCCGTCGATGACCTGGCCTTCCTCGAGGTTCTGGACCAGCTCCTGGCGCTGCTCGGCGCGGGTCTCTTCCAGCACGGTGCGGCGCGACACCACGATGTTGCCGCGGCGCCGATCCATCTTGAGGATCTGGAACTGCTGCGGCACGTTCATCAGCGGGGTGACGTCGCGGATCGGACGGATGTCCACCTGCGAGCGCGGCAGGAAGGCGACGGCGCCGTCGAGATCGACCGTGAAGCCGCCCTTGACCTGGTTGAAGATGACGCCCTGGACCTTCTCGTTGTTCTGGAACGCGCGCTCGAGCTTGCCCCAGCTCTCCTCGCGGCGCGCCTTGTCGCGCGACAGCACGGCCTCGCCGAGCGCGTTCTCGACGCGCTCAAGGTAGACCTCGACGGTGTCGCCGACCTTGACCTCGTTCTGCCGTCCGGGGCCCATGAACTCGCGGAGCGCCACGCGCCCCTCGGTCTTCAGCCCGACGTCGATGACCGCGAGATCCTTCTCGATCGCGACGACGGTTCCCTTGATGACGGTGCCTTCGTGCAGGTTGCCCTGGGTGAAGGATTCCTCGAGCATGGCCGCGAAGTCTTCGTGAGCGGCGTGCGTGGCGTGAGCGGTCTGAGCCATGTAGTCTCCTGACGGGACAGCCGGCGGGCTGGTGTTGATGAAACGTCCATGACCGCTCGGGCCGAAGGCCCCGTAGCCTTCGGCTGCCACGCCGTCCCTTCCCTCCCGCTGCGGGGATGGGTCGAGATGCGTGGGCCGGCCCGATCTACCGAGCGGTCGGGACATGCTGAGCCCGGGTGCCGCAGCGTCGAGGCCGCGGGAGCCGGATCGATCCGTCGTGAGGAAAGACGATCCGTTCGACGCGACGAGCCGCCCTCGTCCGGCGGTGCCCTCGTGGGAGGCTCCGGACAGGTCGGCGCGGACGCATCGGCTCGGGGCGCGCATCGAGGTTGTCGGCGGCCCGGACTGCGGCGTCTATATCGTATCGGCCGGGGTCGGAGCAAGGCGTCGCAATCCCCGCGCAAGACGTTAAGTTGTGCGAGCACGGTGCGCTGCAGCACCGACCGGCGACCCGAAGCGCGAGCGCCGCATCCGACTACCGGAACGAGACTGCCGAGGCCATGACCGTCCTGAAGGTGCGCCACCTGACGACCTACCGGTATCGCAGGCCGGTCGGCTTCGGCGAGCACCGGATGATGTTCCGGCCGCGCGACTCCTACGATCAGCGGTTGCTCGAGGCGACCATGACGATCTCGCCGCGGCCGAGCGCGCTGCGCTGGGTGCACGACCCGTTCGGCAACGCCGTGACGCTGGTCCGCTTCGACCGGGACGCCGACGAGCTCGTCTTCGAGAGCCGGATCACGGTCGAGCACTTTCCGGACCCGATCGACTTCCAGAGCGAGGAGCGGGCCAAGACCTACCCGTTCTCCTATGCGCCCGAGGAGACGCCCGACCTCGCCCCCTACATGGTGCGCCAGTGCCCCGATCCGGACGGCGAGCTCGAGCGCTGGGCGCGGCGATTCCTGCGTCCGGGCCAGGACACCCCGACCGGCCGGCTGCTGATGACGCTGACGGCGGCGGTCGGCGAGAGCTTCGTCTACAACCGGCGCACCGAATCCGGCACCCAGGATCCGCTGACCACGCTGCGGCTCGGCCGCGGCACCTGCCGGGACTTCGCCCTGTTCATGATGGAGGCGGTGCGCTCGCTCGGCTTCGCGGCGCGGTTCGTGTCGGGCTATCTCTACGTGCCGACCCGCGACGGGCCGCGCCATCTCGGTGGCGGCTCGACCCATGCCTGGGTCCAGGTCTACCTGCCGGGTGCCGGCTGGGTGGAGTTCGACCCGACCAACGGCATCATCGGCAACCGCGACCTCATCCGAGTCGCGGTCGCCCGCATGCCGTCGCAGGCCGTCCCCCTCTCCGGCACCTTTCTGGGCCGCGCCGAGGACGAGCTCGGCATGACGGTCGAGGTCCAGGTGACGTCGAACGACCCGGCGGCGGGGTGAGACGGGCGGCGAGGCTTGGCGTGCTGGTGCGTGGAGTTTCCCCCTCCCCGACCCTCTCCCGCACGCGGGGGAGGGTCGGTGAGGGGACAACCGCGGGCTCGGCGTTGGCACCCCGCTTGCTTTTTCGATGAGACGACCTGCCCCGCAACCGGAGACCCCGCCGCGTGAAAATCCGTGCCGGCTACGACATCGCCTTCGACTGTCCTCAGCCCACCCCGATGATCCTCCTGGTGTCGGTCCATGCGTCGCGCATCGGCGACCTCTTGAGCCCGCAGCACATCACCTTCGACCCGCCGCTGCCGACCCGCACCTACGAGGACCAGTTCGGCAATGCTTGCACCCGCGTCCTCGCGCCGGCCGGCCGAGTGCGGTTCTCGGCGGACTTTCTGGTCGCCGACAGCGGCCGACACGACGAGGTGGTTCCCGACGCGCCCCAGGTCGCCGTCCAGGATCTGCCCGACGACACGCTCGTCTACCTGCTCGGCAGCCGCTACTGCGACACCGAGCACTTGGCCGAGGAGGCGTGGTCGCTGTTCGCCGGCACGCCGCCCGGCTGGGCCCGGGTGCAGGCGATCTGCGACTACGTCCACGACCACCTGACCTTCGACTACATGCAGGCGCGATCGACCCGCACGGCCGCCGAAGGCCATTCCGAGCGGCTCGGCGTGTGCCGCGACTTCGCTCATCTCGCCATCACGTTCTGCCGCTGCATGAACATCCCGGCGCGCTACTGCACCGGCTATCTGGGCGATATCGGGGTGCCGAAAGATCCGCAGCCGATGGATTTTTCCGCCTGGTTCGAGGCCTATCTGGGGGGCCGCTGGTACACGTTCGACGCCCGCCACAACGTGCCGCGCATCGGCCGCATCCTGGTCGCCCGCGGCCGCGACGCGACCGACGTCGCGATCTCGACCTCGTTCGGCCGCGCCGATCTCGCCAATTTCACGGTGATCACCGACGAGGTGGAGTGACGGCGCCGACGCGCGAAGAGTCACCTCCCCGCATGCGGGGAGAGGGAACCGCCCGCGCAGCGGGGAGAGGGAAGCAGCGGGGAGAGGGAACAGGCGCCGCCGTCAGCCCCGACGCGCCTCGACGAGCGCGATCGCGGCGGCCACGGCCGCCTCGACGTCGAGCTCGGTCGTGTCGAGCACATGCGCGTCGGCGGCGGCGACGAGCGGGGCGACGGCGCGGCCCGAGTCGCGCGCGTCCCGTCGTCTGATGTCGGCCAGCACCTCGGCCTCGTCGATCGCGAGCCCGCGCGAGGAAAACTCCAGCCAGCGGCGATGCGCCCGCGCTTCGGGTGACGCGGTGACGAAGATCTTCACGTCGGCCTGCGGGCAGATCACCGTGCCGATGTCGCGGCCGTCGAGCACGGCGCCTCCCGGCATCGCGGCGAACTCCTGCTGAAAGTTGAACAGGGCCGCCCGCACTTCCGGGATCGCCGAGACGATCGACGACGCCTCGCCGACGACTTGGCTCTTCAGCACCGTCTCGTCGAATCCGGTCGGGTCGAGCGCCTGGGCAGCCGCCGCCGCCTTCGCGCGGTCGTCCGGAGCGTGGCCGGCGGCCAGCACCGCATGGGCGACCGCCCGATAGAGAAGCCCGGTGTCGAGATGGCGCAGCCCGTAATGGGCGGCGAGGCGCTTGCCGAGCGTCCCCTTGCCGGACGCCGCCGGCCCGTCGATGGCGATGATCATCGGTCTCGTCGTCAACCCGTTGCACGAGCCTCGGGCGCCGGGGGTCGCCGTCGGGCCGGCTGGCTATTCCATGCCGGACACACTTCTGCAATATCCCCCCGCCCGGTTGTATCCCGGGCAGTCGTGAAGGGGGACATCATGGACGCGGCCGCACGGCGCCTCGACAGCTTCGGAAAGCTCCTCGCCCATGCGCGTGAACGGCTCGCGCTCGACATCGGCTTCGTGCTGTGGGACGGCGCGCGGGTGCCGGCCGATCTCGCCCCCGAGGCGCTGGCGGTCAGGATCGCCGACGAGGGCGTCGTCGCCGCGCTGGTGCGACGGCCGAACCTCGAGACGCTGGCCAACCTGTGGGCCGCGGGCCGCATCGCGCTCGTCAACGGCACCATCTTCGATCTGGTGAAGCAGCGCCCCAAGGTGCGCACCAAGGACTTTCTGAAGACCCTCGACAAGACCCTGACGCTCACCACGGCGGCGCGCTTCTTCACCGTGTCGCGCGGTGGCCCGTGGCCGCTCGAGGACACGCCCGACGAGGCGCCGAGCAGCGGTGCGCCGACCGAGAACAAGAAGAACATCGCCTATCACTACGACGTCTCGAACGCCTTCTACGCGCTCTGGCTCGACCGCGAGATGGTCTACACCTGCGGCTACTGCACCGACTGGGACAACGACGTCGACACCATCCAGCGCGACAAGCTCGAGCACATCTGCCGCAAGCTGCGGCTGAAGCCCGGCGAACGGCTCCTGGACGTCGGCTGCGGCTGGGGCGCGCTGTCGTGCTACGCGGCGCGGCACTACGGCGTGATCGCGCACGGCGTCACGCTGTCCGAGCAGCAGGTCGCCTGGGGCCGGGAGAAGGTCCGCCGGCTCGGGCTCGAGGACCGGGTGACGATCGAGCTGCGCGACTATTCGACGGTCGACGGCCAGTACGACAAGGTCGCGGCGATCGGCATCCAGGAGCATATCGGGATCGACAACTACCCGACCTATTACGACACCGTGAACCGCGTGCTGGCGCCGGGCGGGCTGTTCCTGCACCACGCCATCACCCGGCCGGCGAAGCGCGACGACAAGACCTTCCGCAAGAAGCGCGCCGAGTTCGCGCTGCTGACCAAGTACATCTTCCCGGGCGGCGAGCTCGACCACATCGGCAACACCGTGACCATGCTGGAGCGGCACGGCTTCGAGGTGCACGACGTCGAGCAGCTGCGCGAGCACTATTGGAAGACCTGCAAGCTCTGGCACGATCGCCTGGTCGCCAACGAGACAGCGGCGATCGCCGAGGTCGGCGCGGTCAAGACGCGGATGTGGATCGCCTATCTGGCCGCGTGCGCGATCGCCTTCGAGCGCAACACGGTCGGGCTCTACCAGACGCTCGCCTCCAAGCGCCGCCGCGGCCCCTCCGGCCTGCCGCCGACCCGGGCGGATCTGTATCGCGACACGCCGGCCGGCGCGGCGCCGGCCGCCCAGAACGGCAGCCGCGGCGTACCGACGCCGGTGCGATCGGCCGTCAGGCCGCGGTAGGAAGCGCCCCCGGAACGGCCGTCGTCCCGGGGCGGCGGCGCCTCTCCACGCCGTCATGGCCGGGCTCGTCCCGGCCATCCACGCCTTCGCGTACACGACCGGCCCCGGAAGAGGTGGATGGCCGCGACGCGCGCGGTCATGATGGGCTCCCTACGGGGGATCGACCCCTACCCGATGTCGGCGCCCAGGCTCCGCATCGTCTCGACGAAGCCCGGGAAGCTCGTCGCGATGAAGGCGGCGTCGTCGACCGCCACGGGACGCTCGGTCGCGAGGCCCATCACCAGGGCCGACATGGCGATGCGGTGATCCATGTGGGTCGCGACCGTGCCGCCGCCGGGCGGGAGGCCCATGCCACCCTGCCCCTTGCCCCCAAATCCCTCGACGATCATGTCGTCGCCGTCGATCGTCACCGTGACGCCGTTGACGCGCAAGAGATCGGCCGTGGCGGCGAGCCGGTCGGATTCCTTCACCCGCAGCTCCTTGAGGCCGCGCATCACCGTGGTGCCGCGCGCGAAGGCGGCGGCGACGGCGAGCACCGGGTACTCGTCGATCATGGCCGGCGCCCGCTCGGGCGGCACCTCGACGCCGGTGAGCTGCGAGAACCGCACCCGCAGATCCGCCATCGCCTCGCCGCCGTCCTCGCGGGCGTCGACCGCCTCGATCGACGCGCCCATCTCGCGCAGCGTGGTGATCAGCCCGATGCGCAGCGGGTTGGTCATCACGGTCTCCAGCACGACGTCGGAGCCCGGCACCAGCAGCGCCGCGACCAGGGGGAACGCCGCCGAGGACGGGTCGGCCGGCACCACGACGTCGGCGCCGTGCAGCTCCGGCTGGCCCCGGAGGGTGATTCGCCGCCCGTGCGTCCCCTCCGGCACCACCGTGACGGTCGCGCCGAAATGCAGAAGCATCTTCTCCGTGTGGTCGCGGGTCGCCTCGCTCTCGATCACCACGGTCTCGCCCGGCGCCGACAGGCCGGCGAGCAGCACGGCCGACTTCACCTGGGCCGAGGGCACCGGCGTCGCGTAGACGATCGGCAGCGGGTCGCGGGCGCCGGCGAGCATGATCGGCAGGCGGTCGCCCTCGGCGGCCTGCAGCACGGTCGCGCCCATCTTCACCAGCGGATCGAGGATGCGGCGCATCGGCCGGCGGCGCAGCGAGGCGTCGCCGTCGAACATGGCGGCGACCGGGCAGCCGGCGACGGCGCCCATCACCAGCCGCGAGCCGGTGCCGGCATTGCCGAAGTCGAGCGTCTCGGGCGGCGCGGCGAAGCCCCCCACCCCGACCCCGTCCACGGTCCAGGCGCCCGGGCCGATGCGCGCCACGGTGGCGCCGAGCAGGCTCATCGCCTTGCCGGTCGCCAGCACGTCCTCGCCCTCCAGCAGGCCCGTCACGGTGGTGCGGCCGACCGCGAGCGCCCCGAGAATCAGCGCCCGGTGGGAGATCGACTTGTCGCCCGGCACACGGACGCGGCCGGCGAGCGGGCGGGCGCCACGGGCGGCGAGCGGCATCGGGGCGGCGGTCGAGGAGGCGGTCGAGGATGCGGTCGAGGACATCGTCGGGATCCCGGAAACGGCGGCGGGAGATCGGAAAGCGGGCTGTCTTACCGGGGATCGCCCGCGCCGCCCACAGGAATCTCGGGGCGGCCGCCGGGCCGGGACCGCGCCCCGATTCGGCCGTCGCGAACCTTTCACCGGGACCGCGGCGCCCCCGCAGGCCGGCCCGTCGACCGCCGACCCGCGGACCCGCTGCGAATCACCGGACATGGCTGTCCGGCGGTGCGGTCCCGCTATTGACAGGGGACATCTGAGTCGCCAGACGAAGGGTCCGTTTTTTCCGACTTCCGCTTCAAGGATTTCCGACCGTGGCAAAACCCGAGCTCGGTACGAAACGCCTCTGCGCCTCGTGCGGCGCCAAGTTCTACGATCTGTCCAAGGATCCGATCGTCTGCCCGAAATGCGGCACCGTCTACGAGGTCGCCGCCCCGGTGGCGCCGCGCGGCGGTCGCGGCGAGGCCGCCCGCATGGCCACCGAGAGCGAGCTGCCGGAGACCACCGAGGCCGAGTTCGTGTCGCTCGAGGAGGCCGATGCCGAGGCCTCCGGCGGCAAGAAGGTGACGGCCGGCGAGGACATCGCGGATGTCGACGAGGACGTCGATCTCGACGAGAGCCTCGACGACGACGACACCTTCATCGCCGAGGACGAGGAAGAGGACACCGACGTGTCGGAAATCCTCGGCGGCGACATCGAGGACGAGGAAGAGACTTGATGTCCGGCCCAAGGTGTGGTTCTAAGCGCGGCGCCGACGCGCCGGGCCTTGAACCGGCGGGCGACCGGGCCTAGAAGGCTCGGGACGACACCCCGGCGGACCGCGCCGCCGATCCGGCCGAAAGGCCGGCGGACGACACCGGGGTGAGCGTAGGTGAGCGTTCGGAGGTGAGCCTTTCGAGGCGAGACTTTCGACGCGAGAGTTTCGACGCGAGACTTTCGACACGGTGATCCCAAGCCCGTGTCGCGCGTGGGGCCATAGCTCAGTTGGGAGAGCGCTTGAATGGCATTCAAGAGGTCAGGGGTTCGACTCCCCTTGGCTCCACCAATCTCCTAAGATAAGCACCTGAATTCGATACGGTTTCCCGGCTCCGGCGGCGTCCGGCCCCGATCCCCGAGTCCTCTTTCGGATCGGTCGACCGGGACGAAGCCGGTGGACGTTCCGGACCGACGGTGACGCGCGGCCCGCTCGTCCTCGATGGTGACGGCGTGACCAGCCGAATTCGCGCGTCGTGTCCGTCGCCCCCCGCCGGACAGCCCGGCCTGTGAGAGCCTTGCCGGACTCGTCGAACGGCTCACCTTCAATGATCCCGCGAACAGCTCCCGAGTCGCGCGGCGCGCGCCCGTGATCATCGAGCCCCCGTGACCGTCGTCGGCCACGCCGCGACCATTTTCGGCCGGCGAGCGGCTCACGGCCTGTGGCGAGTGGGTGAACGACCGGACCCATGGCCTGGCGGTTCGAGACCAGCGTCCTCGAGCGCAGCCAGCGGGTGTGGATCGTCCGACCGTAGCGGCGTGAGCGCCCGCCCTTGCAGGTGCATCCGCGCGTATCGACACGCCCGGATGCGTCGCGCGACCGCGGCGCAAGAGAGCGACGGGCCCTGCCGCGGAAACACGAGAACCGACAGTTACCGGACGGCGCTGCATCGCCTGATCTCTGTGACGTGTCTGTTCCGGATCGGCCGACGCCGGTGTCCGCCCTCGCCTATTTCGACGCATCCGCGCCCCCGGCGCCGCCCAGGAGCGACATCGTCGGAAGATACCGATACTCGCCGAGGAAGCGGGTCCGTCGTCCTTTCTCGAAGCCCGACGCGAACAGCTTCGTCATGTATCTGGAGCTGACCGCACCTTGCGCGACGCTCTCGAAGCCGGGATCCATCGCCGCGACGTTCAGCTCGACGCCGTCACGGCGCGCCGCCTGATGCACCATCGCGAGCTGGCCGCGAATCGCCGACACCATCGCCATGGCGGACGACCTCTCTCGGATCGACGTGAGCCTCCGCTCCGGCGACGCGAACTCCGGGACTGCCTTCCCGTTCAAGATCAGATAGAGGCGTGCCATCGGCAGGCGCGCGCCGCCGGCCACGATGTACGCGTCGGGAGCCACGTAAAACGTTCCGGTCACACGAGCGTCGACATGCATCTCGAGGAACCTGCGATCCTTCGCTTCGGCCTCGATATAGACAGGGGGGCATATTCCGGGGATGCTCGCCGCGGCCAGCAGCACGTCGCGGAACAGATTCAGCGCAGCCTCGCCGCCGATCGCGGCGATCGCGCCCATGTTCCATACCACCGAGCGTCCGGCGTCGAGGTTGGTCGTCAGAACGAACAGGCGTCGGCCCTTTGCGTGCTCGGCGGCGATGTCGCCGAGGAGATCGAGACCGATACGCCTGGCGATGAGCCGCTTGAACGGCCATGTCTCGACGAGGCTCTCCGCCGTCGGACGGAGAGCGAAGACGTCGCCCGCGTCGATGCCGGTGAACAACGCGCGCATCGCCTCGTCGTATCGAGGGCCGGCGAACGCGTAGACGGCCGCGAACGCCGCGGTCCCGTTTCCGATCACGACGGAGTAGTCGGGCCGACCGTGGGCGGCCGACCAGCCGGACAGGAACCCAGCCCCGAACGCACTGTCCTGGGCACCGGAGGAGAGAACCAGCCAGTCTCCCCGCGAGGCCGGAAGGGCCTCTTCGTAGTCGCCGGCGGAGTCGGCCCAGAACCGTGTTCCGGGAAAACCAGGGATCGTGGCGAGTTGTTGCTCCTTTTCGCTGAACACCGGCCGCGGCAGCGGACCGGACGGCTTCGGTTCCGCAGCCGGACGGTCCGCCGTTCGGGGCGGCGTCTCGCGCCGTGCCGGCTTGGCCGCCTTCCGAGGCACGGCCGGTCGCTCGACGGGCTTGGCCGCGAAAGGCGGCCAGAAGTCCGGCAGCCCGGCCGCCGCGGCGCGTCGCTGCATCGGCGCGGCGGCGACGGCCGTGCTCTCGACCACGACGAGGCCGATGCCGATAGCCAGAATCCACGCGGCCGCGATCACGAGAAGGGATGCGATGGAAAACATGGAGCGCCACATGAGTTGGTCCGTTCTGGATGTCGGCGTCGCCTATCGGGCGGAGCGCAGCCCGGCGAGGCAAAGCTCGAGGACTCGATCGAACGAAGGACCGGCGGAATCGGAGGCGGGCTCCAGCCCGCGATGAACGAGCCGCGCGAAGGCCATCCGGACAGCTCGGCCGTCCCGGACCGGATCGCCTCGCCTGAACTCGTCGCGCTGCATTCCCCGAGCCACGATGGCGACGATCGCCGCGTCGACGCGGGCGATATACGCGCGTGCCGCCCCCCAGCGCGCCGTCAACGCCACGTTCAACAGGTCGTCCAGCCGCGGCTCGGATCTGCGGCTCTCGCGCGCCAGTTCGTGCAGGGTGGCGAGGAACCCCTGCAGTCGCGCCGCCGCCGACGGGTACCGCATCGCGACGTCGCAGGCCCGATCGACGGACCTGTCGAACCGTCTTCGGGCGACCGCCGCCGCGATCGCATCCCGCGAGGGGAAGAGCCGTTGGATCCCGGCTCGCGGGATCGCGAGCTCGCAGGCGATATCGGTCAACGTCGCCGTCTCGTGTCCCACGCCTCGATACAGCCGCTCGGCCGTGTCCAAGATCAGATCACGCAGCTCGCCGTCGCTCGCGACGGACGTGCCGCCCGAGCCGCGGCCGCATCGACGCGGCTCGGAAAAGCCGCGGCCGGTCGCCGCCGGAGCGATGTGAAGGGACTGGCTCACGATACGACTCCGGTCGCCGGCCGATCGATCGACGCGGCCGGTCCGTCACCCGTCGATTCGTGCTCCTGTCGGGACGTCGCGGAATCGTCCCTCGGCTCCTTGATTCGGAACCAGGTGACGTAGAGCGCCGGAAGGAACAGGAGCGTCAGTGCGGTGCCGACCAGGATGCCGCCCATCATCGCATAGGCCATGGGCCCCCAGAACACGTCGCGCGCGATCGGGACGAGGCCGAGACTCGCCGCCGAGGCCGTGAGCATGATGGGCCGCACGCGCTCCTCGCACGCCCGAACCACGGCGTCCCATGCCCCGAGACCGTCCTTGCGCAGGGTCTCGATCTGCACGACCAGGATCACGGAGTTGCGGATCAGGATGCCGATCAGAGCGACGATGCCGAGGATTGCCACGAATCCCAGGGGAGAGCCGCTGAGAAGCAGGGCGATGACGACGCCGATCAGGGCCAGCGGCGCCACCGAGGCCACCAGGAACAGCCGGTTGAAGCTGCGCAGTTGCAGCATCAGGATCGTCGCCATGGTGATCAGCATCATCGGCACCACGGCGAAGATGGGGCTCTGCGACTTCGCACTCTCCTCCACCGGCCCACCGATCGCGAGGCGGTGTCCGGCGGGCAGGCGCTCCTCGAAGCTCTTCACGGCGGGAGCCAGACCCTCGGCGACCGTCGCGGCTTGTCTGCCGTCGAGGATGTCGGCCTTGACGGTGACGGTCGGCAAGCGATTCCGTCGCCAGACCACCGGCTGTTCGAGATCGTACCGGAAGGTGGCGAGCGCCGCCAGCGGAACGGCCTGCCCGGCCTTGTTGAGCAGTTGCAGGTTCTGCAGCGTCTCGATCGCGCCGCGCTCCTTCTCGCCGGCGCGAACCATGACGTTGACCAGATAGATGCTGTCGCGCACCTGGGTGATGGGCACGCCGCCGACGACGCCGTTCAGCACCGTGGCGATATCGGCCGAGCTGACCCCCAGCTGGCGCGCCTTGTCCTGAAGGACGTCGACCCTGACGACGCGGCCGGGCTCGTTCCAATCGAAGACCGGCGAGCTGAGATTGCGATCGGCGCCCACGATGCCGGCCAGCTCCCGCGCCAGTCCACGGACCTTCTGCATGTCCGGGCCGCTGATGCGGTATTGCACGGAACGGCCGGCCGGCGGACCCAGCGCCAGGAGGTTCACATAGGCGTCGACGCCGACGAAGTCTTTCTTCAGAAGGTCCGTGATCCTGGCACGCACCCGCTCCCGGGCGGCGAGATCCTTGGTCAGGATGACGGTCTGGCCGTAGTAGGCGTTCGGCGGCTGCACGTCGAGCGTCAGGATGAAGCGCACGGCGCTCCGGCCGACATAGGAGCTCCAGCGGACGATGTCGGGGTCGCCTTCGATCGCCTTCTCCAGGCGATCCATCTGGGCTCTGGTCTCGTGAATGGTCGAGTTCTGCGGCAGCGTCCAGTCGACGAGCAGCTCGGGTCGGTCCGACGGAGGAAAGAACTGCTTTTGGATGGAGCCCATTGCGTAGAGGGACGCGGCGAATATCCCGACCGTGACGCCGATGGTGATCCAGCGCCAGCGCATGGCCCAGAGCAACGCCGCCCGGAACATCAGGAACACGCGGCCCGGCTTGTCGTGCTTGTGCAACGTGGACGGCAGGATGACATAGCCGAGCAATGGCGTGAAGACACCGGCGACGAGCCACGACAGCAGCAGCGCCACGGCGAGGACGACGAAGAGGGTGAACGTGTACTCGCCGGCAGACGAGCTGTTGAGCCCTATCGGGGTGAAGCCGGTGATGATCACCAGAGTGCCGGTCAGCCGCGGGAACGCCGTGGAGGTGTAGATCTGCAACGCGGCCTGCCGCAGCGTGTCGCCCTTCTCCAGTCGGGCGATCATCATCTCGATGGCGATCATCGCATCGTCCACCAGGAGACCGAGCGCGATGATGAGCGCCCCGAGCGACACGCGCTGCAGCGTGACCCCGAGATACGCCATGGTCATGAACGTCATGGCCAGCACGAGCGGAATGGCGAGCGCCACGATCAATCCCGCGCGCATGCCGAGCGCGACGAAGCTGACGGCCAGCACGATCACCACGGCTTCGAACAGCGATCGCGTGAAATGACCGATCGCCTCTTCGACGACGACCGGCTGGTCCGCCACGAGATGGACGCCGACGCCGACGGGCAGGTTTCCGACGGCCTTGTCCATCTCGGCGGTCAAGGCCTTGCCGAACTCCAGCAGGTTCGCTCCGCTCTTCATGCTGATGGCGAGGCCTATGGCGGGCTGGCCGTCGAAGCGGAACAACGACGACGGCGGATCGGCGTAACCGCGCTTGATCGTCACGACGTCGCTGAGCCGAAAGAAGCGGTCGTTGACGCGCAGGTTGAACGCCTCGAGGCTCTTCTCGGAGGCGAATTGGCCGCTGACGCGAATATTGACACGTTCGGGCCCGGCCTGGATGACGCCGGAGGGTACGATCGCATTCTGGCTCTGCAGCGCCTGGATCACGGACTGCATGTCGAGCCCGAGATTGGCGATCCGGCGCGAGTCGAACTCGAGATAAATCACCTCGTCCTGTGCGCCGATCAGATCGACCTTGCCGACATTGGGCACGGTCAGGACGTCGGTGCGAACGGACTCGACGTAGTCGCGCAATTGTCGCAGGGTCAACCCGTCCGCCGTGAACGCGTAGACGTTGCCGTACACGTCCCCGAAGCGGTCGTTGTAGAACGGCCCGATCACGCCTTGCGGCAACTGCGCCTGGATATCCTCCACCAGGTGCCGGACCGTGACCCATGTGGGGCGCACGTCGCGATTCTTCGTCTTGTCGCGCAGATAGACGTAGATCGTGGTCTGCCCCGGAATGGTGACGCTCTTGGTGTAGTCGAGCTGCTCCAGCTCCTCGAGCTTCTTCTCGATCCGGTCGGTGACCTGATTGATGGTGTCCTCCACCGAGGCGCCGGGCCACACGGCCGAGATGACCATCGTCTTGATGGTGAAGTCGGGATCCTCCTCGCGGCCCAGACTGAAATACGCCATCACGCCCGCGACCATGCACACGATCATGAAGTACCAGACGACCGATGCGTTATCGAGGGCCAACGCCGAGAGATTGAACTTCTTCCCGCTGCCGTCGGCAGTCCCGTGATCAGTGCTCATTGCGATGCCTCTCCGGAGATCTTGACGGACTGCCGGACCGCGAGCGAGTGCACGCCTGCCGTCACCACGCGGTCGCCGGGTCGCAGGCCGCCGGACACGGTCGCGCTCTCGCCGGTCCGGGCGGCGACGGTCACCTCACGCAGATTCACGGTCTTGGAATCCGGGTCGACGATCCAGACGTGCTGCTTGCCGTCCCGCTCCAGCAGCGCGGTCGCGGGGATCCCGATCGCCCCGGCCGACGATGCCGCCGCGTGAGCGGTTATCGTCGTTCCCAGACGGAAGTCGTCGGGCGGATCGTCGAGCGCGATCTTCACGCGCCGGCTGCGGGTGAGGGCGTCGATGCGTGGCGCGATCTCCCGCACCCGCCCGTCGATCCGCTGCGACGGAGCGATTTGCAGCGCGACTTGAAACGAGCTGCCTTCCTTGAGACCGGCGGCGACATCGTCCGGCACGTCGATGACGGCTTCGCGCACATCCGGCCGCGCGATGGTGACCACCGGCTGGCCGGCCGTCGCGACCTGGTTGACCTCGGTGTGGACGGCCGTGACGATGCCGTCGAACTCGGCCCTGAGCTCGGTGTAGCCGCGCTGCTCGAGCGCCTTGTCGAGCGCGCTCCCGGCCCGTATCACGGCCGCTGCCGCGGCCTCCCGAGCCTGCTGAGCCGCCTCGAACTGCTGCGGCGGAACATGGTTCCCTTCGAGGAGGATGCGGAGTCGCTTCTCCTGCGCCTCGGCGTTGGCGAGCTTTGCGGTCGCGTCGGAAAGACCGGCCCGGGCGTCGCTGACGGCCAGGTCGTATGGAACCGGATCGAGCGCGGCGAGACGCGCACCTTTCTTGATCCGATCGCCGACGCTCGCGTCCCGGGCGGTGATCCGCCCCACGACGCGAAACGCGAGCGTGGAGGCGTAACGCGGCTCGATCGTGCCCGCGAAGGCACTGTGGGCGGCGACTTCCTTCTGGACGACGACCGAGAGCACCGGGCGAACGCGCGGCGCCGGTGTCGCGCGTTCACCTTCGGGCTTGCATCCGGGCAGAGCCGCACAGGCGAGCACGAGCAGGGTGAGGTGTGCCTTCTTCACGGCCGGTCCTCCGCAAACGCCACTTGTTGCCGCGGCCGCAGGAGATGTGCTCCCGAGGTCACGACGATCTCGCCCGGACGCAGACCTTCGCGAACGACGATATCCGCGTTCCGATAGGCCTCGATCTCGATGCGTCGGAGCGCGACGGCCCGGCTCTGTCGATCCACCACCCACACCGCAGGCCGACCATCGTCCGAGGCGAGGACGCTCCACGGCAGGACCACCATGTCCCGCTGCCGGGGATGCGCCGTCACCCGAACGGCGGCTCCGAGCACCATTTCGGCCGGGGTCTCCGGAATGCCGATCTTCACGCGGACCGCGCCCGTCGCGTTGACGGCCGGGGCGATCTCCCGGATCTCGCCGCGCGCCTTGATTCCGGGATCGGAGATCAACGCGATCTCGATGTCGTCCATCGGGCCGGCGCCGAGAAGCGTTTCATGGACGTTGACGACGGCGTCGCGCGGGCCGTCCTGGGCCAGCGAGAAGACCGGCGAGCTGGGCTGCACCACCTGTCCGACCTCGACATGACGCGCCGTCACGATGCCCGGAGACGCCGCATGGAGGACCGTTTGGGCGAGCTGATCGCGCGCCGTCGCGAGCTGGGCCGTCGCGCTCTCGAGCATGGCTTGCGCGCTCCGGTGCGCCTGCTCGGCCTGATCGTAGTCGCGCCTCGTGGTGAACCCCTGCGCCAGCAGCGCCTTCTGGCGCTCGAACACCGATGCCACCTGACGCAGCTTGGCGGCAGCGGCCTGGACGGCCGCCGCGGCACCGGCGACGTCCGCTTCCTGGACCTTCGAATCCAGCCGGGCCAGAACGTCGCCGGCGTCGACATGCGCGCCGATATCGACGAGACGCTCGGTGATCTGGCCGCTGATGCGGAACGACAGGTCGCTCTGGATGCGCGCCGAGACCACCCCGGTGAGCGTGAACGCTTGATCGTCTTTCAGGAGGCGGACCTCCTGTGCCCTGACCGGCAGCGGTGCTGCGGATTTCTCCTCCTTCTGCTCGCAGCCGCCGAGCAGGACGATCGCCAGGCAACCGGCCAGAGGCACGACCGCGGGCCGGCCTCGTCTCCGACAGCCCCTCGAGAGTCCGGCTGTGCGAGCTTTCGGCATCGCGAGATCCTCCTGTGAATGCGTTCGGTCGCCGCCGGCGCCGCGGACCGCCCCGCAGCGGCTCTGTCGACATCATCGCGGTATGTACTTGGGTGCATACATATCTAGGAGCACCGAGAAGGCTTGTCAAGTATTCACATACATACTAAATTGACCGCAGACAGCCGGAGGATCGGGGCAGGCAATGGATCAGACGGTGCGGAAGCGGGACAAGGAAGCCAGCAAGCAAGCCCTCATGCAGGCAGGGCTGAGCGCGTTCTCGACGCGTGGCTATGACGCCGCGACGACGAAGATGATCGCTGCGGACGCGGGGCTCAACGAGCAGCTCATCACCCGGTATTTCGGCGGAAAGGCCGGGCTTCTGCTTGCGATTCTTGCGTCGTTCGTCGACGAGGAGGCCAATGGTCGGATATATCCGGCGCCGGCCGAGGATGTGGAAACGGAGATCAGGCAGTTTCTACTGTATCGGCATCAAAAACTACTGGTTTTGCAGGACTTTTTTCGCGCCTATCTACCCCTCAGCTTGCGCGACGACGCCATCCGCGATTCGCTCAGGCCGATTCTGCTTCGGGAGTCCGCCGTCCTGCGTGATCGCCTGGTTGCACTTCAAGGGCGCGGCCTCATTCGCGCCGACGCCGATCTGGAGGCCGTCAGCATGATCATCGGCGGGCTGTCGTTTCACGCGTCGTTCCTTTTGCGCGTCAACCTCGACCTCCCCGATGACCGTCTCGACCACATCATTTCGGAATTCGTCCGCTGCATGACACTGGCGTTGGCGCCGATGCCGTGAGCGACGGTTCCTCGCTCGGTCGGGCGACATGCCCTGCGCACGGGCCGCTGTGGCGCGCCCCGGCACCGCTTCAATGAGGCCGCGGCTGTTTGGCCGCGGAAGTTTCAAGCCCTACAAGCCGCGCGACTACGGCTCCACGCTTCAATGAGGCCGCGGCTGTTTGGCCGCGGAAGTGCTGCCGTCCCCGCCGCGTCGGCTGAGGTGTCCTGGATGGGGACGCTTCAATGAGGCCGCGGCTGTTTGGCCGCGGAAGTCACTCGGGCTGCGAAGGGCGCTATCATCCCGCTGACGGCTTCAATGAGGCCGCGGCTGTTTGGCCGCGGAAGTCCCGCGCCGCCGCCCGGCCGGCCGGAAAACGACGGTGCCGCTTCAATGAGGCCGCGGCTGTTTGGCCGCGGAAGTACTGAGAAATGCCGATCATGACCAGTCAGACGAACACGCTTCAATGAGGCCGCGGCTGTTTGGCCGCGGAAGTCACCGCGCCCGGCGGGACCGGGCAATCACGAACAGGTGAGCTTCAATGAGGCCGCGGCTGTTTGGCCGCGGAAGTCTCGCGGGCGTGTCGAATGACCCGCCGGGTGCTCCTGAATCAGCTTCAATGAGGCCGCGGCTGTTTGGCCGCGGAAGTCAACGGCTGGTCGGCGCGGCCGTGTCGTCATCTGAGCGCTTCAATGAGGCCGCGGCTGTTTGGCCGCGGAAGTCGTTGCCGTAGCGGAGCAGCGGCTTGGCCCGGAGCGTGGCGCTTCAATGAGGCCGCGGCTGTTTGGCCGCGGAAGTCCGGCATCTACCAAGAGGCGGATGTGCGCGGTGTCCCGTCGCTTCAATGAGGCCGCGGCTGTTTGGCCGCGGAAGTCGGCGCGAGGTCATGGCGGCGCGGTTCGGTTGGCCGACCATCGCTTCAATGAGGCCGCGGCTGTTTGGCCGCGGAAGTCGGTGCCGTTCGTCGTCGCCTACGCACTGACCAAGTCGCTTCAATGAGGCCGCGGCTGTTTGGCCGCGGAAGTCATCGCCGGCGTACTCATGAGGCTGCGCCGTGGCTGAGGCTTCAATGAGGCCGCGGCTGTTTGGCCGCGGAAGTCATCGTGTCCGAGGGGCTGATGGACGCGCCGCGGGTGCTTCAATGAGGCCGCGGCTGTTTGGCCGCGGAAGTCGGCGCCGTCGGCCCCGTCGTCGCCCTTCGGCAGCACGCTTCAATGAGGCCGCGGCTGTTTGGCCGCGGAAGTAAGAAGCTCCGAACCGGAATCGCGGCGACGGGCGGGCTTCAATGAGGCCGCGGCTGTTTGGCCGCGGAAGTCCAGCTCGGGCTTCGGCTGATCAGTGAGGCGTCTGCACGAGCTTCAATGAGGCCGCGGCTGTTTGGCCGCGGAAGTCGCTCGGCGCGACGTGGTCGCTCTATCGCTCGACCGACGGCGGCTTCAATGAGGCCGCGGCTGTTTGGCCGCGGAAGTCGACCCTGCCGAGCCCGTACCAGTCGTTGAGCGGGTGGCTTCAATGAGGCCGCGGCTGTTTGGCCGCGGAAGTTCGTCTCGACTTCTCGGTCGTCATCCATTTCAAGAAGCTTCAATGAGGCCGCGGCTGTTTGGCCGCGGAAGTCCGGAGCTGATCGCCGTGGTGGTGCCTGCCTCGGCCGCTTCAATGAGGCCGCGGCTGTTTGGCCGCGGAAGTCTGCGCCTCACGAGAGACGGCGCCGCGAAACTGCAAGCTTCAATGAGGCCGCGGCTGTTTGGCCGCGGAAGTCTCACGCTGACCAACGCCGCGATGCCCGCCAGTCACGGGCTTCAATGAGGCCGCGGCTGTTTGGCCGCGGAAGTCCGGTCGATGGACCGCCTGATTAGTGTGGATTCGGACGCTTCAATGAGGCCGCGGCTGTTTGGCCGCGGAAGTCGTACTGCGCGATCGCGCCCGCGACCTGCGCCGCAAGCTTCAATGAGGCCGCGGCTGTTTGGCCGCGGAAGTCACGGCCCCGGTGTCCTTGTCGACCACGATCGCCGTGCTTCAATGAGGCCGCGGCTGTTTGGCCGCGGAAGTTCCCTCGGCGCCGTCCGCCGTCGCCCGCTCGGCCGTGGCGGCTTCAATGAGGCCGCGGCTGTTTGGCCGCGGAAGTCCTCGGCGTCGACGTCGAGCAGCTCGTCGCTTTGGACGCTTCAATGAGGCCGCGGCTGTTTGGCCGCGGAAGTGCTTGCTCAACAGGGCACTCAGATCGGAGACATTTTTGCACTTCAATGAGGCCGCGGCTGTTTGGCCGCGGAAGTCGAGGTGCCGGCGGAGATGCGGCTTGGGCCGGGTCTCGCTTCAATGAGGCCGCGGCTGTTTGGCCGCGGAAGTCCACCCCGACGACCGATCACGCCAGCGTCGCCGCCATGCTTCAATGAGGCCGCGGCTGTTTGGCCGCGGAAGTTTGCCAATGGTGATCATCGTGTTCATTTACTAAGACAGCTTCAATGAGGCCGCGGCTGTTTGGCCGCGGAAGTCCCAGTATCGTTAGCAGTTGGTGTTGATGGTACACGAGCTTCAATGAGGCCGCGGCTGTTTGGCCGCGGAAGTCCGTTCTGGGCGAGGTCGTCGTAATCCCCTTCGGTGTTGCTTCAATGAGGCCGCGGCTGTTTGGCCGCGGAAGTCCGCGGCGGACGGGACATCGCCGAACGCCGCGCCGCCGCTTCAATGAGGCCGCGGCTGTTTGGCCGCGGAAGTCGGCAATTCCACGACTCGATGCGCGAGACGAACGGTGGCTTCAATGAGGCCGCGGCTGTTTGGCCGCGGAAGTCCACGCGCCAATCCCTCGGGTGCCCACACGGCGCCGCCGTGCTTCAATGAGGCCGCGGCTGTTTGGCCGCGGAAGTCCAGAAGTAACCGAAGGTAAGCATTCTGAAAAATTTGCTTCAATGAGGCCGCGGCTGTTTGGCCGCGGAAGTCGATGCGCACACCACCAGGCGGTGGCAGGGCGAGGGCGGCTTCAATGAGGCCGCGGCTGTTTGGCCGCGGAAGTTAGACCGGTTTTCGCTCACGTTGGTGCATAGCCTGCGTGTCGGATGAAATTTCT